>DATJTR010000057.1:0-2508 GCA_035503215.1 Pirellulales bacterium | reverse complement strand
CCGCGAAGGGAATTACCTGCGCACCTGGAACGAAGCGTCGTTCGTGCGGCCGCACGGCATTCTCATCGCCCCGGACGACACGCTCTATCTGACCGACGATGAAGGACACACGGTGCGGCGGTTCACGCCCGAAGGCCGGCTGCTGCTCACGCTCAACCCGGGCGGCCGGCCCTCGGACACCGGGGCCACTTCGCCCGACTATCGCACGGTGAAGAGGGCCGCCCCGCCGTTCAACTATCCGACGAACGTGGCCCTCTCGCCCGGCGGTGAGATTTTCGTCTCCGACGGCTACGGCAACGCGCGGATCCACCGCTTCACCGCCGACGGACGGTTGCTGCATTCGTGGGGCGCACCCGGGGACGAGCCGGGGCATTTTAACGTGCCGCACGGCCTCGTCATCGACCGGCAAGGAGTCGTGCTGGTGGCCGACCGCGAGAACAGCCGCATCCAACGCTTTACGCCCGATGGCCATTTGATCGACATCTGGACCGACGTGGCCCGGCCATGCGACCTTTTCATCGATCCGGTGGGACGGATTTTCGTGGCCGAGATCGGTTTTCGGGCCGGCAAGTATTATGGCCCGGTGCCGCCGAACGCCAGCGGCGGGCGGCTGAGCATCTTTTCGCCCGAGGGCAAGCTGCTGGCCCGCTTCGGCGGCGGGGTGAATCCTTGCGCCCCGGGCGATTTCTGGTCGCCGCACGACATCTGGCTCGATTCGCGGGGCGATTTCTACGTCGGCGAAGTGAACTATACGACCGGCATTCGCCCCGGCAAGATCGGCGCGGACAGCCACACGTTGCAAAAGTTCACACGCGTGACGGGATAGCATCAGCCGACAACTGCGGCGGCCTCGCTCGAAGATCCTCTGACTGTCCACCGCGCGTCGCGCAGAAGCCGGGCGAAATAGCCGTCGGGGTCGGCGAGCGCGGCGGGATCGAGCAAGCCGTAGTCGCCCAGCGATCGTTCGACTCGCCGCCAACCAACTCGCGCGGCAATGTCGAACGCCCGCATTCCGTTGCGAATCCGCTCCTCGCGGTCGGCGAAGTTGCGGAAAGGTATGCAGGTGCCCGCCGGCAAATAGGCGAACCGTACCGAGGGTCGCAGGGCAAGGCATTTGGCCAGTGGCCAATCGAGCGCGGCGGCCGCCCGCTCCAGCGTCTCGCCGACGACCGTTTGCTGCTCGTGCAGGAAATGCGCCTCGAACAGCGCGCGGCGTTCGGATTCGCTGAGCGGGCGCCCGCGGCGCCGGGCGGCATGAAGTCGCCCGAGCGGGCCTAGCAAGCCGTGGGGCACGAAGACGCCGATTTCGTCTTGGTGGGCGAAGCGACGGGTGAGCTGGAATTGCACGTAGGTGTCAATGCAAACCTGACGATTAATGTCGCGGAGGGCGTCGAAAAACTCGGTGAGCGCGGCCAACTGTTCCGCCCGCCGGGGCGCGCTCCAGGCATACTGCCACGCCACGATGCGGCCCAAGCGTGCGCCGAAACGGAACTGCCCTGCTCCCCACAAGGCCCCATGGGCGGCGATCAGCGGAAACGCATGATTGCCCCCCGAGGCGCGAAAGATTTGGCGGTACACGGCGGCCCGCCGGGCGAAGTCGCCGGGTTTGCCGGCCAATTGGTTGGCTTCGCGGAGTAGTTCGTGGTAAGCGGCCGAGAGCGTAGTGAATCGCATCGGTTGGCTCCTGGGAGGCATTTGCTCCCCGGATCAACCGCACTGCCGCGAACCGATTAACCGCGGAAGGAAAGAATTTCAGGCATGGAATTCGCCGCGAGCGAACAGCACGGCTTAGCGGCGCTCGGCGCGGTCGCCGAACGGGCCGGCACCGTTGAATTCCTCGCGCGAGCGGCCACCGGTTTGGCTGCCGCGATGATCGCCCGTTTCAAATTCGGCCAGCTCGTCGCGGCCGAGCGTGGCGTGATCGTCGTAAGCATCATGCCCGATACCCCGTTTCTCGAGGCTCGCGGGATGGTCGCTTGTCGGCCGGCGGCGGCCGCCGGTGTGGACGCGCTTCTTCTGTTCGCTTTCATTCGGTATATGCTTCGGTGGGGTTGGTTTCGACATCGCTGTGCTCCTCAAAGTTGCCCTGCTGGGTTGCCCCCTGACTACGCAATAACAGGGCAAACCGCGTGCCAGACGTAACGAGGCACGCGATAGCGAGATGCAGCGTGATTCTCCGCGTGGGAGGTCGGCCGCCCTTGGGCAGCATCGAGGCGCCGCCGGCGGCCAGGCGATCAGAACTCGACCTTGTAGCGCTCGGTCATCGCGCGGCGCGTGGCTGAAGTGGCTTCTTCGATATTGCGGAATTGGCCGAGCGCCTTGGTGGCGCCGGTGGTCTTTTCTTGGGTTTCGATCGCCCGGCGCTGAGCGGCATCGGAGGTTTCGCCAAAAAAACCACCGTAGTTGTCGTAGCGGCCGTAGTAGCCGCCGTCCCCCAGTCCGGCCGAACGATAGGCCGATTGGATGCCGATCCCCTTCAGCGAGTCGCTGGCACCGCGCAATCGTTTG
>DATJTR010000056.1:0-3956 GCA_035503215.1 Pirellulales bacterium | reverse complement strand
AGAGCTTGCCCCCTTCGAGCAGGGCCAGCACCAACCCCGACGCCGAGCCGGCGAACAGCGTGTCGACCATCCGCTCGACGGTGCCCCGCTGGGCCACTTCGCGCGACACGGTGGCGCGGTACGAAAAGCCGCCGGGCGTCTCGTCGTGGACGAGCCAGCCTTTTTCTTCCAGCCGCACGATGAGCGTGTGGACCGTGTTGCGGGAAACGCCCCGCCGGTCGTGCAGGGCTTTCCACACCGTGGCCACCGAGCAAGCAGCGTGCTCCCAGATGACGTGCATGATCTCCAACTGGGCGTCGGACAGCGGGGGCAAGTCGTTGGACTGGGGCACGTGGGCTCCTTTACGTGGCAAGAGGAAGGACGTGCCACCTACATCTGTAGGCATGTTACCGACATTCGTAGGCGCGTGTCAAGCCGTGGATGGACCGATTCGCAGATTGGCGCCGATTCACGCAGATCGGGAGAAGCTCGGCGTGACGCCGGCGCGTGGTGCTGAACCGCGCGCATTCCCTCGCCCAGCGCGTCGGGTTAGCTGAGAGAAGCACCGCACCGCGACGAGTAAGGCGCTAGTGCTTGTTCACGTCGACGAGGAAGTAGCCGTTGTTGGCCACCGACAGAAGCGGCATCGAGCACTGGCCGGCCACCGTGCTGCTGCGGGCGTACCGGCCCGGGTACCAGGCCAGGCCGGTGGTGAAGTTCCACTCGTTTTCCTCGCCGCCGGCCGGACCGGGACGGGTCGAGGGATGCATGTACTGCACCTGCGTGTACAGCCCGATCGCGTCGCTGAGCGGGATGTTGGCCAGCGCGCCGACGACGTAATCGCCCAGGCTGCCGCCGCCGGCCAGGCGATCGTTCTCGGGCTTGCCGAGCCAAATCCAGGTGTCGGCGCCGAAGGGGGCCCACTTGTAGTGCCAGTAGAAGTTCAGTTGGTTGACGGCCCGCCACTTGGTCGTGCCGACGCCATAGGGAACCACGTCGCGGGTGCTGTCGAGCACGCGCTGCGCGCCCCAGAGGCCGATCTCGTTGCGCGGGCCGAGGGCGTAGCCGATCTGGCCGCGGAGTTGGCTGAGCGTGGGGTTTTGCGAAAAGACCCCGTAGTTGTTGTTCAGCATCCAGTCCTGCACCAGACCGCCGGTCCAACCGGATGCAGCGTTCGGGCGGCGGTACAGGCCATAGGTGATGAAGCCTTGCGTCTGGGCGCCCGAGTCGGGGCGATAATCGTTGCCCGACCAGTTGTACGAGCCGGCGCTGCCGCCGGCTTGAAAGGCGATGCCCGTCAGCTCGGTGAGCCAGGGAATGGGCGTGCCCAAGTTCACGCCGGCATGAATGCCGTTGTTTTGCCAACCATCGTCGGTGACGCCGCGGAACGAATCGTAGCCGACGAACACCTGCAGGCCGACGCGGGGGCAGGTGTCGCACACGGGCGCCCAGGCCTTGCCGGGCAGGAGGCGCGAAAAATAGCCGCTCGGCGGGTCGGCCGGTTCGTCGGGCGAGGCGGCCAGCGCGACCAGCACCCCCTCGGGCTGTTCGGCGGCAGAGTTGGGAAAGCGCTCGACGCCGTCGGCGGGCGGCGTGGAAACCGGGCACAACAGAGCGCTGTCGGCCGGAGGCGCACCCGCGGGCGGCCACAGCGACACGGTGGCCGGAGGCCACGGCGAAAGGGCCCTGGCCGGCGACGGCTGCCAGGCAAGCGCTGTGACGAGCAGGATGGCTAACCGACGGAACACCTGGCAACGCCTCCGGAATGCTGCCAGGCCGCGAGCGGCCATGCAGGGTGGGTGGGGGACCTTGCCGATTGTGCGGCCCGGTCGATGGTCGCTCGCGGTGGGAGCCGATCGTTCACTGGCTGGGAGGCATGGGGTGCTGGCATCCACCACTGGCTTGCCATCGGCACGACACGAGCGCAAGCGGAAGTCTTTTCGCTTGGCGCCGCACAGTCGAGCGAGCGGCAGGGACACGATCGGTTGTTCGCACGAAAATTGGCTGCCGAAGAGCCCAACTGTCCGGCACCCGGCCGGCGTCCGGTTGTGCGGCGCGTAGCGGTTAGGGCTGCCGTAAAGCGAGGCGGGTGGCGATGGGAGATTTGCCGCCAAACCCTCGGCCCGAGCCGGCGTATAAATAGAGTGACCAGCGTTCGCAGGGCAGACGCGAACCAGGGCAAACCGATCCCTCCGCCGGCCGCCCCGCGAGACGTGGCGATGGCGAGGTTTGCCTATCAACATGCGGCGCCGCGGTGCAAGGGATTCCGGCCGGCAGTTGCGATTGAGCGCGCTGGAGAAATCGCACGATGGCTTCGCCGGAAGAGCAAGGGGGGGTCGTTCACGTCGTTGACGACGACCGAACGATCCAAGACGTGACCCGGCTGTGGCTGGCTCGGCTGGCTGCGACCACGAAAAGCTACGCCACGGCCGACGAGTTTTTGTCTGGCTACCGGCCTCACGCGGTCGAGTGTTTGCTGCTCGATTTGCAGATGCCGCGGATCTCGGGCCTGGATCTGCAAGAAGTGCTCGTGCTGCGGCAGATCCAGTCGCCGGTGATCGTGATTTCGGCGGTGCGTGACACGGCCACGGTGGTGCGCGCGATGCGCGGCGGGGCCATCGAATTCCTGGAAAAGCCGCTGGAGGAGGCCTCCTTGCTGCGTGCGGTCAGCGACGCGCTGGCCCACGACCGGGCCGTCAAGGAGCAAAGCGCCGACCTGCTGCGGCGGATCGATCAATTGACGGCGCGCGAGCGGGAAATCCTGTCCCTCTTGGCCATTGCCCACTCGACGGCCGAGATCGCCGGCGCACTCAAGATTCGGCCCGAAACGGTCGAACGCCATCGCCGCCACATTTTCGAAAAGCTGGCGGTCGACAGCGTGCCGGCGCTGGTGCGGCTGATGCTCAGGCTGCAGCGGTAGAGCGGGCGCACTCCCCTGCCCTGCCCCGATGCGTCTGGGACTGCGCGCAACAACCAGCGAGCGGTGCCCGCAGGGCAAAAGCGAGCGGCGCGAGGCCCGACGAAGGAGGGGCCGAGCGCAACTACACGTAAAGATCGGTCAAATCGAATTCGCCCACCGCTGCATCGTTGGCCGAGACCGCGTGGCGGCCCTGAGCGGCCGTCGCGGCGCGGACGGCCGCGGTGTCGGTTGAAGGGACGCTCGGCGTCGCCGGGGCGGCGGCGGTCGTCGTCGTGCTGGCGGCCGGAAGGACGTTGGCCGAAACGTTGGCGACCGTCGCCGACGACGTGCTGGCCGAGATCGAGCTCTCGCCGACCGCCAAGGCCAGGTCGATCAGGCTGGCCGGTTTCGCGGAATTGGACTCCGTCGCCACCGAAGCGTGCCGGCCATGCTGCCCGCTTACGGGAGGGTCGACCGTGATCGGCGTGGTCGTCTTGGTGGGGGGCGGTGTGACCGTGACCGGTGCGACCGACTGGCGCTCGTGCATGGCATTGGGGGCGATTACGCCCACGTTTTCGGTCACCGGGGCGCTGGCCAGGCTGCCGGCGTCGACGACCACCGAAATCGACCGCGTGCCGAGCAGCGTGCTGGTGGTGGAGAAGGTCACGGAATCGAGGGCGGCCTGATACTGGGCCACGGTGGCGGAGCCGGTGAGCGTGAGCACGCCGTTCGCGTAGCTGCCGGTAATGCCGTTCTGGGCCGTGAAGTTGAGCAGGTCGTCGACGGCCAGCGTGTTCATCGCGATGGTCAAGGTGGCGCCGGTCAGATCGGTTTCGGTCGAGCTGACGGAGAGTCCCGAATCGACGGCCACGGGCGATTTGCCCAGGTTGTAGCTGCTGGTGGTGCCCGACGGAGTGACCACCGGCGTGCCGGGAGCCGTGGCCGCGACGACGTTGACCGCTTCGCCGGCAAAGACGGCTCCGCCGCCGTTCGAGACTTCGATCGTCAGCGATCGCGTGCCGGTCACCGTGCTGGTGGTGGAAAAGGTGACCGAATCGAGCGCCGCCTGATATTGGGC
>DATJTR010000055.1:0-4925 GCA_035503215.1 Pirellulales bacterium | reverse complement strand
CATTCTGCGAAGCGACGTGCCGGAGCTTTCGGCCGGGCGCCTGCGATCGGACGTCGTGGTGTCGCTGCCCGAAAGAGTCTCACTTGCCATTGCCGGCTCCGGAAAAAGGGCCCATCGGTCCCATGCCACCCGCTTTGAGTTTTCCCACCAAGCTAACGAGTGTCGCGGTTCCTTCGCTTAAGGAGACTTGCCGCGTGGCGCCGGCCAGGGCGTCGGGGCCAATCGGCGCGAGTCCCAGCTGACCGCGCCAACGATTGACGTTGGCCAGCAAGAAGGCGGTTTCATCTTCCTCGTTTTTCGGCAGCATCGAAATCGTCAGCTCCACGGGAGGATCGCCGGGGATCGAGAACGTTTCGTGCCGCATCGCACTCGATCCGTGGGCCTGCCAATCGGCGGGGGGGTCGTACTGGGGAACATCGTCGACGAAGCGGACCGACGACACGAATTTCTCAAAAGCATCGACCTGGGCGCCGACCGCGGCGATCGGGCCCGACAGCTTGAAAAACCAGCCCTGGTCTCCCGCCTTGGCCGCGTGCACGACGATTGCCGCCAGAATGCCGTCTTCTTTTGCCGGCTCTTCTTGGGCCGGGTTTGCGACCCGCGGGGCTTCGGGTTGCTTTAGGGCCAGGGCTTGATAGTGCTCAATCTCGTCGACTCGGGAGCAGCCGGTACTGGCCAGCAGTGCCAGGCAAACCGGCAGAACGTTCGAGAGCGGAGGCAAAAACCTGGGTTGGTGCACAGGGGGCTCGCTGACTGCGGACTCGTTCGGGAACCGGATCTGCACGGCGTGCCGATGCTACGTGTCGGCGACAATTGCCGATGGGCACGCGGCGCCTTGGGGTGGGACGCACGCAAAAGAGGCCAAGCGCACGGGGGGAAGCAACACCGGCCAAGGTGGCTCGCGCTACGACCGATTATAATCGCCCGCCGCGCCCAAAGTACAGGCAGCGGCCCGAGTACGGCTTAGCGATAGACGCCGCCGCCCAGGGTCTCGGTCCAGCCGACAACCGGCGTTTCGGGCCCGATGACGAAGATCTCGACGCGGCGGTTCCGTTTGCGGTCTTGGGCGGTATCGTTGGGCGATACCGGCTGATACTGAGCGAAGCCGGCGATTCCCATGCGGTTTTCCGGCAAGCCCGACTCGCGCAAGCAGTCGAGCACGGACACGGCCCGGCTGGCGCTGAGGTGCCAGTTGTTGGGATATTTCGAGCGAGCTTCCCGTCCCTTGATGCCCCGGGCGTCGGTATGGCCGACGACCATGATCTTCAGATCGCGGGCTTCCGGGGCCTGAAAGATGTCGGAGAATTCTCCGAGCATTTTTTGGGCCGAGGGGTTTAGCCGGGCCTCGCCGCTGTCGAACAGCACGTCGGTGTCGAACTTGCTGACGCCACTTTCGGGGTCGTAATGCAGGCTCGGATAGCGATCGGCCAGCTCGGCCAGTCGGCTGCTTACTTCGGCGGGCATCGCGCCGCCGCCGTAGCCCGCCTCGATCTGACTGGCTTCGTGTTTGCGTTTCGAGCTGGCCAGGTGGTGCCGCTCGGTCTTGGCGTCGTCGAGCCGGGCCAGATCTTCTTCGGCCCGGATCAACTGGTTTTCGACGTTGCGGGTGTGGAGCTTCAGGTTCTCGATTTCGGCCTGCTGCGCGCTGGCGCGTTCGGCCAGGGTGCGGTTCTGGGCCTGGAGATTATCGAACCGGCTGCGGGGAACGACCCCCATATTGGCGAACCAGGACGAGCTCGAGCTTGGCGACGAGCAGCCGGCGAGAAAGAGGAGAAGGGTAGCAGCGAGCATGCCGAATGGCAGCCGGCGGCCAAAGGCCAGCACCCTGGTAGTCAGCGGCAAAAACCGCGGTACTCGCGAGCGCCCTCGGGCTGCTTTGCGTGATCGACTCCACATGATTCGACTCCTTTCGAATCGCCGGTCCATCCGCTGGACCCGTCCGTTACTCGGTGCCGGAGCGATGGCGCTCCGCGCTCCCGCGTCGGCCATGCCCCATCGAAGCGCACGGCCGGGTGGTCTATTTGTTTTCGAACCAACTCAAGATCATGTCCATCAGCGAGCTGTTCACTGGATACGCGCCGTTCCAACTCCACATGTTCCGCAGCAGGTCGAACATCATCATGCCGCATAGAATCAGGCAGATGCATAGCGGAACGAGCAGCAAAATGTTCCACAGGGCAAAAGTCATGTCGCCAGCGGTCGCCACGGCGGCGATCGTCGGTGCCGGGGCAATGGCCGAGGTCGGTGGCAGGGTGCCCAAGCCGGCCGGACCCAAATCGCCCGACGACAGGCCAACCATCGCCGGCTCCGACTCCGAAAATTCGTCCTCCTCTTCTTCCATGGCGGTGACGCCTTCGCCGTGGCCGAGCATGGTGGTGGAGGATTCGTCGAAGTCCAATTCGCTATCGAGCGCGATGACTTGCGAGCCACTCGATTCTTCGATCGGTGGCTCCTCGGCCGGCGTGAGCAAAAAGTCGTCATCGGCTTTGAGCTGAGTCGTGGCTTCCGACAGGTCGGGCTCGTCGTCGAGCGTGATCAGGTCGTCGCCCCCGAGATCGAGCGATTCGACCTTCTTGGAGCCGGCCATGGTTTGCAAATCGTTCCGCTCGAGCGATAAGCCGCTGTCGCTGGGATCGACCAGCGAAATGCCGCTGTCGGTCACGCTGCGGGTAACATCGCTGTCGATGCCGCTGCTGCCGATGCCCAAAACGTCGTCTTCATCCCCCAGCTCCAGTACCGAGCCGCCGCCGTCGCTGGGCGGTTTGGCCGTGACCGGCTTGTCGGAGAGCGAGACGGGATCGTCGGGCAAAACCAGGTCGGCATCGGCGGGCAATACGTCGGAATCGATCGATACACCGCTTTCGGCGGCGCTGGGCATATCGAGATCGAGCGTGTCGAGATCGTCGAACTTGCTGCTCAAACCGCTCAAGGGCAATCCGCTGGACGGGCCGGGCGTGACTGCGTGGGGATCCAATCGCACATCGCTCCCCAAGGGCAGATCGAGGTTCAGGTCGCTCTCTCCCGACTCCCCGTGCACAATGTGGATGTCGCTCGCGGGCGAGCTGGGCGCATTCGATTTGCCGATGACGGTGCTCGAAGCCCCGGCATTCGAAGGAGCCAAACCGACGTCGCTCACGAGAATCGAATCCGGGTCGTCCAAGTCGTCGTATTCGCCCGAATCGCTGGGCAACATGCCTTCGGCTCGCTCGGCGACCAGGCGGTCGATCTCTTCGACCTTGAATTTCCAGGCGCCGCCATCGCGGACGGCATAAACCTCGCGACGGTCGCGCATTTCGTTCAGTTGCTCGGGAGTGATCCCCAGCACTTTGGCGGCCTCGTCGGTTTCATAAAACTTGCGGACCATCGCTAAAACTCCCGGCCGGACTGGCTGTCAGTGCGGGCAAAAGCCATCCGGACCCAACCTCTTCTACTTTCCCCTTGGTCGCCACGCAGTCGCACGGCCAATCGGCCAGGCAACTCCTGCGAGTATTCGATTCGCTAATGCTGGTTAACCAGCGATCGAATCTCCTGCGGCAAGGGGCTGGTGCCGTTGAATTGTTCCATTTGCAGGTCCCAGTGAAAGTTGCGCACGCTTTTCAGCATCACTTCGCCGGCGGCGTCGATTTGATACACCGCCATGACCTGCATCTCGGGGTCGATGGCCACCAACTGTTGGCGGTTATCTCCCAGCGCGGTCATTTGGGTAATCAATTGGCCCGACGTGCTGACCGGCGACGGTGCGACACGCCCCGCGAACACCGCGCTGGGCTGCACGGTGAGCAGCAAAGCCGCAACGATCCCTCCCGCAAATACAAGCAAGCCCGCGGCCGCGATTCTCATGCGAGTCACGACTCCACTCCTTGATGAGAGAAGCGGAAATCGGGGCCGTGGACGCGTGTCCCTGCGCCTCGCCCGCCTTGGCAAGCGGACCGCCGCATTTGTCTCAAGCGGCTGCCGCGGCACACCTTGGAGCGATTGATCAGGGGCACACTTTTCATTCTAAAAGCCACGATTTCCAAAACAAGCAAAATCACTCCGTGCCGGTGAGCGCGCGGAGATCCCTGGAAAATGGTGGCGGAGTGTACTGAACCCCCGACCCTGCAACAAGATCAGCCCCGCCCAGTAGGCCGCGAAGGGCCGGCCGGCGAGGGCACGTGCGGGCGGCATAATCGCGCCAAGCGGATCGGCAATCGAGCGAAAGCGCAACTTCAAAGCGCGCAAACGTGGAGAGCTGCGCAGCTTTGCGGGGCGGCCGTCGGCTCCGTCGGTCGATTGCTGGGATGGCGGACGGTCGCGGCTCAGCCAAAAATTCGATCGCGGCGAGCTTGTTGGTAGGCCCGCTTTTCAGCGGCGGTCATATGGGTGAAATCGGGTTCGCCGCTGCTGGCATCCGAAGGCTTGGCCGGCGCTTCGGACGATTTCTTGTCGGGGCAACCACACTTCTTCTCGCTGTGCCCGCTGCTGCAGCCACACCCGCTTTTGGGAGCGGTTGCCAGCACCGACGCTCCGGCCTGGCCCAGCCTTGCCAGCACGCCATCCAGCGTTTCGCGAAGGACCTGGCTGCTCTTGGTCATGGCCTGCAATTCTTTGGCCCACAGTTCGATGGGCAGAGTGGCCACGACGCCTCTCCGGCCGACGACGGTGGGAACGCTGATCGCCACGTCCCGAATACCGTAGTCGCCGGCCAGAACGCTCGATACCGGCAGTATGGCGTGGCGGTCGAGGGCGATCGCTTCGATCACTTCTTGAATCGCCAGGCCGACGGCAAAGCCGGCTCCGCCTTTCTTGGCGATCACTTCGGCTCCCGAGCCCTTGGTGCGGCGGAACAGCTCGTCGGCCAACAGGGGTGACCAGCCGGCAAAGTGTTCGAGCGGCAACCCAGCCACGGTGGCGCTCGACCAGATGGGTACCATGCTGTCGCCATG
>DATJTR010000054.1:0-2931 GCA_035503215.1 Pirellulales bacterium | reverse complement strand
AAGCTCACGCCGCCGGACTGATCCATCGCGACATCAAGCCGGGCAACATTTTTTCCGCCGTCCGCGGCGGGCAGTATGACGTCGCCAAGCTGCTCGACTTCGGCTTGGCCAAGCCGCTGGTTTCGATGGGCGAAAACTCGGCCCACCTGACCCAAGCCGGCGCGATCACTGGTTCGCCCCTCTATATGTCCCCCGAGCAAGCGGTCGGCGACGTCGATCCCGACGCCCGCAGCGACATCTATTCATTGGGTGCCGTGGCCTATTACCTGCTCACCGGCTCGCCGCCGTTCCAGAGCGATCAGCCACTGAAAGTCATCCTGGCCCACGTTTCGCAAGAAGTGGTGCCGCCGACCCGGCTGCGTTCCGAGATTCCCCCCGACATCGAGGCCATCGTGCTGCGCTGCCTGGCCAAGCGACCGGAAGAGCGGTTTGCCGACATCGCGGCCTTGGCCCTGGCATTGGCCGAATCGTCGGCGGCTGGCGGCTGGAATCGCGAGCGGGCGGCCGATTGGTGGCAAAGCGAGCTGGTGCATCCCTCGCAGCGGCCGGTGGAAGTGGCCGCCGCCGCAGTTTGATCGCTTGCTTGTCATCGCCCGGATCTGCCCATTGCCGACCCGTTTCGGCCCTGTTTCACCCACTCCCGGCCCCCCGGGGAGCACTCTATAATTGAGTGTCCGGGATAATTCATTGTCCGGGCGATCGGGCAGGCGCGTCACCACGCCCCCCCGGCCGACTGAACGAACCTTCCCGCTGGTGGCCCGGTCTTACGGCCGCCCGGCCGTACCAACCTGCGGCCTGCCATTTCCAACCCAAC
Source organism: Pirellulales bacterium (assembly GCA_035503215.1). Taxonomy (GTDB): domain Bacteria; phylum Planctomycetota; class Planctomycetia; order Pirellulales; family PALSA-1355; genus DATJTR01. The sequence goes on along the minus strand of DATJTR010000054.1, from coordinate 2,117 downwards.
TTTTGCTGCCAAAAGCCATGATGTCTCCTGCCGCTCCGCGGACGATGTTCGAAAAGATCTGGGATGCCCATGTCGTCGAAGCCGAACCGGGCAAGCAAACGATCCTGTACATCGATCTGCAACTGGTTCACGAAGTCACCAGCCCCCAGGCCTTCGAAGGCCTGCGGCTGGCCGGCCGCCGCGTTCGTCGGCCCGAACTGACCGTCGCCACCCCCGACCATAACGTGCCGACGACCGATCGCAGCCTGCCGATCGCCGACCCGATTTCGGCCCAGCAGATCGATACCCTGCGGGCGAACTGCCGCGAATTCGGCATCCGCATGTACGACCTGAACGACCGGCAGCAAGGCATCGTCCACATCATCGGACCCGAGCTAGGCCTGACCCAGCCGGGCATGACGATCGTGTGCGGCGACAGCCACACGGCCACGCACGGTGCTTTCGGCGCGCTGGCCTTTGGCATCGGCACCAGCGAAGTCGAACACGTCCTGGCCACGCAAACCCTGCTGCAGTACAAACCCAAGACGATGGAGCTGCGCGTCGGCGGCCGGCTGCTCCCCGGCGTCACCGCCAAGGACCTGATCCTGTACCTCATCGGCGAGTTGACCACCGCCGGCGGCACCGGCTACGCCATCGAATACACCGGCACGGCCGTCGCGGCCTTGAGCATGGAAGAGCGGATGACGGTGTGCAACATGTCGATCGAGGCGGGTGCCCGGGCCGGCATGATCGCCCCGGATGACACCACCTATGCCTATCTCCGCGGCCGCGAATTCGTCCCCCGCGATTTCGACAAGGCCGTGGCCCAATGGCGCACGCTGCCCAGCGATCCCGGCGCCCACTACGACAAGAGCCTGCTGTTCGAAGCCAAGAACGTGTCGCCGCAAGTCACCTGGGGCACGAATCCCGGCCAGGTGCTGCCGGTGACCGAGCGGATTCCCGACCCGGCCAAGTACGACAACGATACCGACCGCAAAACGGCCGCCAGCGCCCTGGAATACATGAATCTTCGCCCCGGCCAGCCGATCGGCGAGATCGAGCTCGATCGCGTGTTCATCGGCTCCTGTACGAACGGCCGCATCGAAGACTTGCGAGCCGCCGCCGCCGTCGTCCGCGGCTACCGCGTTTCCGACCACGTCGGCGCGATGGTCGTCCCCGGCAGCGGACAGGTGAAAACGCAGGCCGAAAAGGAAGGGCTCGACAAGATCTTCCGCGAGGCCGGCTTCGAATGGCGCGAGGCGGGTTGCAGCATGTGCCTGGCCATGAATCCCGACAAGCTTTCGCCCGGCCAGCGCTGTGCCTCGACCAGCAATCGCAATTTCGAAGGACGGCAAGGCAAGGGAGGCCGCACCCACCTGGTCTCGCCCGCCATGGCCGCCGCCGCCGCCGTCAGCGGCCACTTCGTCGACATCCGGCAATGGAACTACAAGAACTAGGGCCGCACCGAAAGAACAGCTCGGTAGGTCAGGCCTTGGCCTGACATTGCCTGGGAAGTGTCAGGCCAAGGCCTGACCTACCGGTTCACTGAACTCGCGATCGTTTGACGGCCCAAGGGTTTCGACTGAGCACGACTATCCTCCCCGAGCGTTTGAAGCAGCACCCACGCACAGAAACCATCCCATGCAGCCTTTCGAAAAATTCACCGGTCTCGTGGCCCCCATGGATCGGGCCAATGTCGACACCGATCAGATCATCCCCAAGCAGTTCCTCAAGCGGATCGAGCGGACCGGCTTTGGCCAGTTTTTGTTCTTCGATTGGCGGTTCCACGACGACGGCACGCCGAACCCCGATTTCGAGCTGAACCGGCCCGAGCTGGCCGGCAGCACGATCCTGCTCGCCCGCCGCAACTTTGGCTCGGGCTCGAGCCGCGAGCACGCCCCTTGGGCCCTGGGCGACTATGGCTTTCGCGTCGTCATCGCGCCCAGCTTCGCCGACATCTTCTACAACAACTGCTTCAAGAACGGCATGTTGCCGATCCGGCTGGACGAGGCCCAGATCGACGACCTTTTCGCGCGGGCCGCCGCGCATCCGGGCTATCAGGTGGCGGTCGATCTTGAGACTTGCACAATGACCGACGACTACGGTCTCGCGCTGAAGTTCGAGATCGACGAATCCCG
>DATJTR010000053.1:0-3541 GCA_035503215.1 Pirellulales bacterium | reverse complement strand
CCTCGATGTCGGCTCATCACATCCTGGGGGTGAAGAAGCTCCCAAGGGTTTGGCTGTTCGCCAATGAAAGTGGTACGTGAGCTGGGTTCAGACCGTCGTGAGACAGGTCGGTCCCTATCTGCTGTGGGCGTACGAAACTTGAGGAGGTTCTTCTTTAGTACGAGAGGATTTGGAAGGACGTCCCTCTGGTGTTCCAGTTGTCGCGCTAGCGGCACGGCTGGGTAGCTATGGACGGAACGGATAAACGCTGAAAGCATATAAGCGTGAAGCCCGCTCCAAGATTAGGTTTCGTTGGGCAATTGCCCGAAAGTCCCCTGGAAGACTACCAGGTTGATAGGCCGGATGTGTACGTGCAGCAATGCACTCAGCTAACCGGTACTAACGGACGAACGCTTGGCCACATATATCCAACGCTCTCATAAATCCAAGAGCTTGGGCCGCAAGACCCACTCCCTGCAACAACCTAAGCCGTCGCGGCTGAAACACGCCGCGCCGGCTTCTTTCCGGTGAACATATCTGAAAGGTCACACCCGTTCCCATTCCGAACACGGTAGTTAAGCTTTCAGAGCCGATGGTAGTACCAAAAGTGCGAGAGTAGGTATCGCCGGATTTTTTCCAACGAGCCCCCAGCTGGTCTAACCAACCTCCTGGGGGCTCTTTTTTTGCGCCCGGCGCGATCCCTTGGATTGCCTCCGCCCCACGCAGCCACGCAGGCCGGCAAGCCCCGGTCTAGCAGCACCGTGAGCTCGCATACCAGGACGCAACGCTCCGAGCTGCCGTGCCAGGTCTCGGCACCCTGTGAGTTCGACAACTCGCTCCTCATCGCCCGCTTCCTTCTCGAAGTCCACGCCTGCCCGAGCTGGCGACGAATGCGGTAGCGTTGCAGCGCTAGCATTGCGTTGCTCTCGTGACTTCGGGGGGAAGCCACAACCCTGTCACCCTAAAACTCCTAAATCGCCGTTGACGCTCGCCGTCCGCTTCTCCTATCATCCCGCCCGCGCTCGCGTCGCCACCGCCGCGCCGCCGATAGAGTACGTATGGTCGGGAAATTCTCGCTCATGTCGCGTAACCCAAGATCCCTGCCACGGTTCGTCTTAGCAACCCTGTTGGCCGCGCTGGCGGTCGGCACCGCCGATGCTGCGCAAATCGGCGATCGGGTCGCGGTGATCGACGACCAGTCGCCAATCTTGGCCGGCGCCAATACGATCGACACCGTCGATCGCGGCGAAGTCTTCACCGTGCTCAACGTGAAGGAGCAATGGCTATTGGTCAGCCGCGGCCACGCCGGCTGGCTCGAAGCCGCTCACGTCCTGCCCATCGACCAGGCGGTCGGGGTACTCAACGACGTCGCCGCCAAGCAGCCGAACGATCCCGGCGTGCGTGTCGCTCGGGCGCGGCTCTGGTTCGAAACGGGTCATCCCGACGAAGCGATCGCCGAAGCTGGCGAAGCCATCCGCCTGGCCCCCGACCTCGTGGCGGCCTGGTTGATTCGCTCCTCCGCCCAGCGCGCAAAGAAGGACTATGCCGCGGCGCTCGTCGATGCTCAGTCGGCCCTGCGACTAGCTCCGCAATCGGCGGAAGCTCACATGGCCATCGGCGACGTGTGGCTCGATCAGAAACGAGCCGAGCAGGCGATCGTCGAATACCTGGCGGCCGTGACGATCGAGCGCAAGAACTGCGAATTCCGTCTCCGCCTGGCCCAAGCGCGGCTCTCCTCCTACGACGCCACCCAGTGGTCCTCGGCCGGACAGGATTTCACGACCACGATCGGCCTGGCCGAAAACGTGCCCTCCTGCCGCCGTGCCGCTCGGCTGGGGCGGGCCCAAGCAGCGGCGAAGGAAGGCCGCTTCCGCTTCGCGCTGGAAGAGTTCAAGGAGTTGGCCGCGGAAAAGCCCGACGACGTGCAGGCGCTGATCGGCCGAGGCCGAGTGCAAGCCGAGCTTCGTCGCTTCGAACACGCAGTGCCCGACCTGAACGAGGCCGTGGCCCTGGCCCCGCACGACGCCCACGTCCTCATCGTCCGTGCCGACATCAAGGTCATGCAGTTCAACTTCCGCGGAGCCACTCACGATCTCGACGCCGCGGCCAAGCTCGATCCCAAAAACGCCGAAGGCTTTTACGTCCGCGGAAAACTGCTGGCCAAACAAAAGAAATGGGCGCCCGCCATCGCCGCCTTCACCGAGTCGATCGCCTTGGACGCCAACAATGCCGAAGTTTATTTCGCCCGCATGGAGGCCTATCAGGCCAAAGGCCAGACCGACTTGGCCAAAAGCGACCGGGCGCAAGTCGAAAAACTTAGCCCCGCGATGCTGCAACCCCCCACTGGCCGCGAGCTGATGGAACGTCAGCGCCGCAAGATGATGGACGAATTCAACAACACCGCCCAAAGCAGTTAACGAGCGGTGCCGGCGCGCTCGCCAGCGTCGGTCGTGTCTATCGCGGGCGTTTTCTCTTGTCCGGCACCGGCGCGTGGCGCAAGCATGTTGAACGGATGGCAGGGAATGTTGCGCGCCAGCCCAAACGCGAGCAGCACGACCAGCAGCCAACGGCCGGAAGCTGCCGGCCAACGGGTCCGACCAGCGTGCAGCCAATGCCAAGTCACCCAGCCGCCGGCCAGCGGCAGCACAAGGGTGAACAGGGCGTTATAGCCCAGCGCGCCGGCCAGATCGCCGTGCAACAAGGCGTGGACCGCCCGTGTCGATCCGCAACCCGGGCAGTTGAGACCTGTCAGCTCGTGCAGCAAGCAGCGCGGATAGACGTGCGACTCGGCCGGGTCGACCGCCCACAGCCAAACGAGTCCACCCGCCGCCAACGACCAGAGCAACAAGCGCTGCCAGCGCGGCAAGCCGCTCGAGATGCTTCGCCCGGGCGGTGTCTCTGCCGGTTGTGTCGATTGGGCAATTGAGCCGTTCATCAGCGAACGAAAAGTCCCGCGAGAAACCGCGGCGGCCGCGCCGCCTCGCGCGCAATCCTAAACGACCCAGCCCCGCTGTCAACGAATGTCGCGGCGATTTCGCCTCGGTTTTCACCTACGCCGCCCTGAATGCCCGTTGCGGCTGGCGGCGACGGCCAGCTACGATTTGAGAATCGGCCTCTCACTTCCGCCCCAACGGCCTCCACGGCTCCGTCGGTCATGCAGCTTCACCAATTGGGTCCCTACCGCATTCAGAAGAGGCTGGGGCAGGGGGGGATGGGCGCCGTCTACGAAGGCGTCGATACCGCCACGGGCGAAACGGTCGCCATCAAGGTGCTGGCCCCTCAATTGGCCACCGACGAAGGCTTCCGCGTTCGTTTTCAGGCCGAAATCGAATCGCTCAAGAAACTCCGCCATCCGAACATCGTCCGTCTCTTCGGCTACGGCGAAGAACAAAGCTCGCTGTTCTATTCCATGGAGTTGGTCCGCGGCTCGAGCCTGGAAGACGAGTTGCGGGCAGGCCGCCGCTTCGATTGGCGCGAAGTGACCGATCTGGCAATTTGTCTTTGCCGGGCGCTCAAGCACGCCCACGATGCCGGCGTCATTCATCGCGATATCAAGCCGGCC
>DATJTR010000052.1:0-4985 GCA_035503215.1 Pirellulales bacterium | reverse complement strand
CTTTCACATCACCTTGGATGTCGAAGCCGAACGTCTTGAACCGAATTCTCAGCTGATGTTCATCAGGCCATTCTTCCACGAGATTGCTGACTTTGTCCTGATGATGTTCCTTGAGCTTGGTGAGGAACGATTTGAGACGCTCGGAAGCCGCCTGCTGGCCAAGCGGATTGGGAACGGAAACCGACATGGAAGGCATGAGAAGCGCCCACACGGAGGAGAAAACAGCCTGCCCGGCGCCGGGCACCTAGCGAATCATAGCATCGGCGCGAGCCCTGGAAAGGCGTTCCGGGTCCAGCAGCGCTAAATTGTTTCCTCGGCGGCAGCCCGCGCACGCTGGTTGGGCGCCAGAATTGCCGACCGTTGCAAGCCCCACCAGCGAGCGTTGCCTATCTAGCAAACGCGAGCAGCACTGAGACCCGCTTAGCGCGAATAGACGTCCGGCATTTCGTCGTAGTCTTGACGATCGGCAGGATGCCACAGCGGCTGCCCCAAACGCACGCGTTCAGCCAGTACATCCAGCTTGTCCGACGTCCCCGGCATGGCATGGGTGGCGCGAAATTGTTCGTGAGCCGCTTCTTCCTGCGGCTCGAAATCCCACAGACCAAGTTTGATTGCTTCGAGAACTGAAGTAGGCACGGCGATACCCTCCCGAGCAAAACAGTCCCTTGTTGCGTATGGAAAGCTCTGGCGGTGCAGACACTCCGCTGCGCACCCGAGCGCTCCGAAGCGGGCGGCCGAAGCCGCCGATCGATCGACATGTGACACTGCTGGGGCCTGGCATTCAGCCTGGACACCACCGCCGCGCGACGGCCGGCGTTTCCTAACGCACCGGCCAGCCTGCCAATCGGCCCGTCGTGAGCCTTGGTTTTCCCTGCAAGCATCGGTCAATATTCCATTATCAAAAAATTTGTCAAGCAATTTTTCTGCCAGTCGGAATACCCCAGGGTGCGCTGGCGCGGCCCATGCCCGAAGCAATTTGCGGTGGGACGGAGAAGCCGTCCGGAGATTGAGCGGAGCGGATTAGGCGTCTTCCGACGCGGCTCCGGCGGCGGCCAGTCCGCGCAAGATGCAGTCCATTACGCCGGCCACGTCCAGTCCCGTGGCCAAGGCGATATTGGGACGCCATTCGGGAATTCGCCGGCGATCAAAAACCGTGGCGCCGGTCGTCAGTTCACCGCCGGTCTCCACGTCGCCGGCCGTCATTTCAATCTCGAACAGTTCGGGATGCAGAGCGGCGACCAAGGCCACGGCCTCGTGCAGATAGATCCCTTCGATTCCCAGCACCTGCCGATGCGATCGGAACAAGAAGGGGAGCACTTTGCGGAGGAAGCGGCCTGCTCGGCTTGTTTCGCCTGGCAATTGCTGCAGGAGGTCGTAGGTGAAGAGAACCTGACGCGTGACGTCGAGCGGAATTAGCGTTTTCGTAGTCGGCGTGCGAAACACTCGCCGGGCCGCTGCTGGATCGCAATAGATATTGAATTCGGCGGCGGCGGTGATGTCCCCCGGCCCGGCGAACGTCCCCCCTTTGACCACCATCTGTCCCAACATTCCGGCCAACTCGGGATCGCGCTGAAAGGCACGGTCGACATTGGTCAACGGCCCCAACGCCACCAGGGTCAAATCCTCCTTGATCGCCCGAATTTGGTCGGCCAAAACCTTCTCCGACTGGTGGCGATGCTGCAGCTCGGAAACCAGGAATCCCGAGTTTCCCAGGCCGTCGGCACCGTGGATCGCACTGCCGTGGACCGGCAATCCGTCGTCCGGCAGCGAGGCCACCCCCAGCCGCGGCCAGCGGGGCGGATCGAGTTGCTCGATCACCGCCTGCACGTTGCGTGTCGCCTGATCGGGCAAGACGTTGCCGCCGGAAGCCGTTACGGCAACCACCTCCCATTGCGGCTCGAACAGGGCCAGCGTCAAGGCGACGGCATCATCGATGCCTGGATCGACGTCTAAGATGACTTTCTTGGTGATCATCCTTGCTTCCCAAGCAATCGGCGGCCCAAGCCCGAAGCCAACCAGCGCGGCCGACGCGGCTCCCTGCCAGTCTTGATTCGCCTGCTGTGCCCGGCCGGCTCGGCGCGCCTGGATTGTAAGAGCGGCAAAGCGGCGAAACAAGGGTGTGCGGTGCGCTCACCCATCGGCTAATCTAAGGAAAAGCCACCTGCGGGAACCCCTTCGCCGATGATCGAATCGCTGCTCGAATCGCTGGCCAAAGGCCGTGACCTTTCGTTCGATGAGACGCGCGGCGTCATCGTCCGCATCATGCAAGGGGGGTGCAGCGACGAGCAAATCGCCCGCTTGCTCACCTCGTTGGCCAGCAAGGGGGAGACGGTCGACGAGGTGGCCGGCGCCGCGGCAGCCCTGCGCGACCAGATGACTCCCATCCGGACCACGCGCTCTGGCGTTCTCGATACGTGCGGGACAGGCGGCGACGGCTCGGGCACGTTCAATATCAGCACCGCCGCAGCGCTGGTGGTTGCGGCGGCCGGCGTTCCGGTGGCCAAGCACGGCAACCGCGGCATTACCAGCCGGAGCGGCTCGGCCGACGCTCTGGCCGCCCTCGGCGTCAACGTGGCCGCCGATGTGCCGACGGTCGAGGCCTGCCTGGACGAGCTTGGAATTTGTTTCTGTTTCGCGCCGTTATTGCATCAATCGGTGAAGCAAGTCGGACCGATTCGCCGCCGACTCGGCTTTCCGACGATCTTCAACCTGCTGGGCCCCCTGGCGAATCCTGCCCGGGCCGAATACCAATTGCTCGGCGTCGGCAAGGCCCGGCTGCGACCGCTGCTGGCGGCCGCGCTTGCCAAGCTGGGGGTGCGGCGCGGTATCGTGGTTTGCGGCGAGGATGGCTTGGATGAGGTGACGCTGGCAGGCGCAACCGACGTCACCGACGTGGCTGCCGACTCATCGCGCGAGCTGCGCTGGACGCCCGATGACTTCGGCCTGCGGCCGTCGCCGCTCGACGCCCTACGCGTCAGCGGACCGGAGGAAAGTGCGGCAATGATTCGCCAGGTGCTGGCTGGCACCGCGGGTCCGGCACGCGACGTCGTCGTGCTCAATGCCGCCGCTGGTCTGTGGACTGCGGGGCGGTCTGCCGATCTGGGCGAGGCCGCCAAACTCGCCGCCGGCGCGATCGACTCGGGAGCGGCCGCTGGGCTGCTCGCCCAACTGGCCACAGCAACCCAGCGCTGAACTCGATTCTCACGAAGCAGCGGCACAAGGATTCTGGCGGCGATCTGGCGGCTTGCCCCGGCCGCTTGGCCCTGCCACCCTTGGCTTCACAATGCCGGTTCAACATGATATTTTGAGCGTTTACCGACAGAGTCCCCTTCCGATTTCGAGGAGAACCGTCCGCCATGGCTAAGCCGCATCGCGTCCTGAAGAAGGCGAATCACGGCAAGCGACCCGCCAACAGCAAGGCTCGTCGCTTGAAGCGTAAAGACATTCGTACCTGATAGTTAACCGTCCGCACGTAAGCTGGTTTGCAGCCCAGCCAGCCGGCGGAGAGAATTGGGAAATCGAGATGCCGCGAAAGCCGCTTCGCGCCCGCTCGGAAAAGCGCTTCCTGCGATGTGCCGGAGCCGGGTTGGCAATCGGCAATCGGGAGGCAGACTGAGGCGTGCGGGCAGGTGGCGTGCTGGTCGCGTAGGTGCCCTCTACGGCTGGGAGTCGAACCGGGCGCGGTACGGGAAGGTTGGTCGAGGCGGCTGCCTTCCATCTAAAAGTTGATTGCTCGTTGCAGGGAGACTGGACCGTCGTGGCAGGAAAAGATCTCATCCTCGACTTGTCGACCATCGATTTGAATCGGATCGTCGCCGATATCGAGGAGATTCGCCGCTACAACATGCAGCGCTATGAGATGGAACAACTCACGGCGATCGTCTATGAGGACGTGAATCAGAAAATCTGCGTCGGTTACAAGGATGTCACCGATCAGGAGTTTTGGGTGCGCGGGCATTTTCCCGGCATGCCCTTGATGCCCGGCGTCATCATGTGCGAAGCGGCCGCGCAAATGTGCAGCTACTACGCCAAGCGTTTCGATCTGCTAGGTGATGTCAAGGTGGTTGGCTTCGGCGGCTTGGAAGAAGTGCGGTTTCGCGACCCGGTGCGGCCGGGCGACCGACTTTACGTCTGCTGTAAGATGGTCCGGGTGCGTCGCAACGCGATCATCGTCTGCCGCTTTCAAGGATTCGTCCGCCAGACGTTGGTGGTCGAGGGTATGATCAAGGGGATCCCCTTGCCCGACGACGCACTTACTGCTTCGTCGGCCCAGCAAAGCGGGCCTACGAGCGGCTGAGATTGGCGCGATTGCTCGGCCCGTGCCTCTTTCTTCGCACCAAAAGCTGCCCGCGATCGCGTCCCGCTCACAACCTCGATCCGCACGAACTGGCATGGGTCGCCGCGCGCTGAAACGCATCAAAGCCGACATCGATATCTCGGCACATTTCAAACTGCCGGCCGATCTTCCCACGCCTTGGAATCCCGCCGCACTTTTTGGCCGCGAGGCTCCGCTCGAAATCGAAGTCGGCAGCGGCAAGGGATTGTTTTTGTCGGCCGCGGCAGCCTGTCAGCCCGAGAGCGATTTTCTCGGCATCGAAATCAGCCATCGCTACGCCCGCTACGCCGCCACGCGCCTGGCCCAACGCGGTTTGGCGAATGCCCGGCTCGTGCATGGCGATGCGCTGGAGTTGTTTTCCCGCTACGTTCCCACGGCCACGTTGGCCGCCGTGCACACCTATTTTCCCGATCCCTGGTGGAAGGCCCGGCACAAGAAGCGCCGCGTGCTGAATGAAGTTTTCCTGCGTGACATCGAGCGCGTATTACGCCCAGGTGGCGCGTTCCATTTCTGGACCGACGTCGAGGAGTATTTCCGAACCACCTTGGCTCTGGTCGCGGAGGTGACGGGGCTCGTCGGGCCGTTCGCGGTTTCCGAAAAACCGGCCGAGCACGACCTCGACTACCGCACCCACTTCGAGCGGCGGACC
>DATJTR010000051.1:0-5826 GCA_035503215.1 Pirellulales bacterium | reverse complement strand
CGGGCTTCCCCCATCACCAGTTCCAGGCCGGCGGCGTGTGACTTCGCGTTGTGGATTTCGATCAGCTTCTCGACCATCTGCCGCTTGCGACGCACGACGCCGGCCATGTCGGCCTTCACTTCGCCCGTGGTCACGCCCAGGCCGTGCTTGCGATCGACCAGCGCCACGGCTTTGGCGCTATAGATGACGTTCTTGCTGGGCAGGCAGGCCACGTTCGGGCAGGATCCGCCGATCATCGACCGCTCGACGACGACCGTCCGTTGGCCGCGGCTGCCCAGGCCCCAGGCGATGAGCTTGGCGGTGCCGTAACCGATGACAAGGTTTTGAACCGTTTCGGCGGCCATCGTCGATCCTCCCCATTTCGCTCGAGATCAGCATTCGTTTCGAAACCCGCTGGGAGAAGGGGACGGTCCCAATTTGCTCGGCGGACTTTGCAAATTTGGGACAGTCCCCGCCGGTTTCGCAGCGGGGTTTAATAATGCGGCGGCTTTTCGTCCTCGGGCTTGCGCGGCTCGGCCGCAGGCTCGCGCAGTTGGCTCAGTTGATGCGTGAGCGCGGCAATCTGTCGCTGCGCGGCGTCGAACTGTTTGGCGTTGAGTAGCACCATCTCGTTCAAATCCGACAGCGTCTGCTCCAAATGCGTGACGACGGTTTCCAATCGCACCAAACGATCGACGAGATGGGCAAGCTGTTCGTTCATCGATGGCTGCACTTTGCAGGTGATTGAGTAATCGCGAATGGCCGTTTCGGAACCGCGAGAATTGTTGCCCGGCAATCGTTCTAAATCGCGCGGCGGGTTTCAGCAAGCATCCAGCCCGATGGATTGCCGCCCGAATCGCGGGCCAACTCCATTGCCGATTGACCCTCGCCCCGGCAGCGAGATAATTGTTGGTGCCCGTGTCACGAGCGGGTTGCCGGGTCGGCGTCAGACGCCTTGTTACCGGGGCTCCCGTTGGTCGCCCTCGGTCCGACGGCGGCATGAACGTAGAGTTGGCTGTGATTGGTCTTTGCGGCTTCGTGTTTTCGTTTACCTCAAGCCCTCGAGCCTCAGGACTCAAGCCTCCCATGCAAACTCAAACCTCCGACGAACTGGTCACGAAAAAGTGCCTTCCCTGCGAAGGCGGGGTGCCAAAATACTCCCTCGGCGAGGCCGCGGCACAGCTCGAACGCCTGCCCGACTGGTCGCTCGTCCACGGCGGGCAACGCATTCGCCGCCAGTGGGTGGTGAAGAACTTCATGGCGGGCATGGAGTTCTTCAATCGCGTCGCCGAAATCTCCGAGCAGGACGGCCATCATCCCGACCTGCACCTCGAAGGCTACCGCAACGTGGCCATCGAACTGTGGACCCATGCCATCGGCGGACTGTCGGAAAACGATTTCATCCTGGCCGCCAAGATCGACCGGCTGCCGATCGCGTTGAAAAAATAAGGGATGGACCCCACCGCTCCACGTAAACCGGGTTTTGAAACCGCCGGGGACTGTGCCAAATTTGCACGGCAAATCGAGGCCTTCCCTTTCTGCCAGCAGGTTGCGAAACCACCTTTGGGCCAGCGATTCTCTCTGGCCGAAACGGTCGTCACGCTGGCCGGCCGGCCGGTCGTGCTGGCTCATCCCGTCTCGGTCGATGATCTGCTCGACGAGGACGATTACGGCCGCCACCAGCGGCTTCCCTATTGGGGCACCGTCTGGCCCAGCGCCCGGTTTCTCGCCTCTCGACTTGCCGATGCACAGGGGCAAGGCCGGCGGCTGTTGGAATTGGGCTCGGGTCTGGGGCTGGTGTCGATCGCCGCCGCCCTGGCCGGCTTCGAAGTGTTGGCCACCGACTATTACGAAGACGCGCTGGAGTTCACCGCCGCCAACGCCCGCCGCAACGGCGTTACAGGCGTTACCACCCGCTGGGTCGATTGGCGGCACTACCCGGCCGATCTGGGGGATTTCGACCTCGTCGTCGCCTCCGACGTGCTTTACGAGCGGCCGAACGCCGGTCTCGTGGCCGCAGCCTTTGCCCATTCGCTCGCCCCGCATGGCCAGGGCTTGCTCACCGACCCCGGCCGGCAGGTGGCCCGGCCGTTTGCCGAGCAGTGCCGCCGGCTGGGGCTCGACTGCCAGTGCGTCGACCTGGAGCAGGTGATCGACGGAACGGTCGAAGCGATTGTCGAGCTGTACGAAATCGCCTGGCAGCCGGCGCGGCCAAAAACTGTCCAGCCCGGGTGCCAGAAAACCCCGGGCGGCATGTTAGAATGAGGGCTGCCGCGACCGGGGTCGCGGAACGGCGAGCGGGGCCCCTAGATGAGCGAATGCGTGCAGGTCATCACGACAGTCGGCAGCCGCGCGGAGGCCGAGCGAATCGCCGCCCAATTGGTCGATGCCCGGACGGCCGCCTGCGTGCAGATCGTGGGGCCGGTGACGAGCACGTTTCGCTGGCAAGGAGCGATCGAAACGAGCGAGGAATGGTTGTGCCTGGCCAAGACGACGCGCGACGCTTTCGCGGCCGTCGAGCGTCAGATCCGGGCGCTGCACAGTTACGAACTGCCCGAAATCATCGCCCTGCCGATCGTGGCCGGCTCGGCCGCTTACTTGAATTGGATTGCGAGCGAAGTTCCGCCGCAGGGGGCATTCGAGCCAACGCCCGCGGCAGGAAAACATTGAACCCGTTTGTGCGAATGACTGCGTAAATGATTGTGCGAATGACACGGCGACCGATCATTGTTTTCGCATTGCTCCTGCTGCTTGCCGCCACGACCGCGGCAGCCGGCGAACCGGCCACGGGCGCTGCCGCGCCGCCGCGCGAGGAGCTCGCCCGTTGGGTGGCCGATCTCGACGCTTCGAGCTTTGCCACGCGCGAGGCCGCCACGCGGCGCCTCGTGCAGGCCGGCGCCTCCGCCGTGCCGCTGTTGGCCGAGCTGGCCGAGTGGGGCGAAGACGGCGCGAACCACAATGCGGTCAGCCTGGAGCGGATCGATCGCACGTTGGCGATTCTTTCGGCCGATGCGAACGAAGGCAACACCGAGACCGGCAGCGCTGCCCTGGCGGCCATCGAGCGGTTGAGCACCGCGGCCGACGCCCGCCTGGCCCACCGCGCCCGCGAGGCCCTCAGCCGCGAGCGAGCCTGGCAGCAGGCGCTGGCCATCGCGGCCATCGAGCGGCTGGGCGCCGTGGTGCAAAGTGCCGACGGTGGCGACGCCGACTTGCTGGGCGAGAGCGACGATCCCGACGCTCCCCAGGCCACCAGCGTTCGCATCGGTTCGGGCTGGCGCGGCGGCGATAGCGGCGTGGCCGGGCTCGCCGGCATCACGGGCCTGCGAGTCCTGTCGTTCGAAGAATCGCGCGTCACCGACGCCGCCCTGCCCCACCTGGCTCGGCTCGCGCAATTGGAACGCCTCTATCTTGGCCCCAGCCACATGCGGGCGGCCGGGTTGCACCATCTCGCCAGCCTGCCCGCACTGCGGCATTTGTCTCTGCGTGGGCTATCGCTGGCCGACAGTGCCTATACGGAACTAGCCGGCCTGGGGCAACTCGAATCGCTCGGCCTCGACGACACCGCCCTTTCCGACCAGCGCATCGACCAGCTCGCTCAGCTCACGTCGCTGCGGATGCTGTGGCTCAACGGCACGCGGGTTACCGATGCCGGCCTGGCACAATTCGCACCCCTGGTGAACCTGACCCACCTGGAGTTGGCCCACACGGCGGTCAACGGTTCGCAGCTTGCCGCGCTGAAGCCGCTCGCTCGGCTGCGGTTCTTGACGCTCGAAGATACGCCGGTCGACGATCGCGGCGCGGAGCAATTGAGCCAGCTCACGCAGCTCACGTCGCTCGGCCTCGATCGCACGCGCGTCACCGACGCCGGCGTCGCCCATCTGGCGAACCTCGAACGCCTGGAAACGCTCTGGCTCAGCGGCACCGCGGTGACCGATGCGGGGCTCAAGCATCTGGCGCGGCTCAAGCAACTGCGGGCCCTGCATCTCGAAGACACGGCCGTCTCCGACGCCGCCGTCAGCGCCCTCGGCCAGGCCCTGCCCGAAGCCGACATCACTCGCTAGTGGCAAGCCCATCGGGGGGTTGTTCGCGCATCCGCTGGGCGCGATCCAAAGCGCCGGTATGATATGCCCAGTTTGATGACTCTTACTGCGTGCATCGTGCCGAGGCCCTTCAGCGGAGAAGCTCGCCATGACGTCGGTCGGAATGCTGCTCTACCCGGGGGTGACGCAACTCGATCTGGCCGGAGCCTATGAAGTGCTCGCCCGGCTGCCCGATACGCGCGTCACGCTGGTCGCCGCCGCTCCCGACGCGGAGGCAACCCCGGCGGTCCGCAGCGAGTTCGGCTTGACCCTCATCGCGGACGAGCCGTTCCTGCCCGCCAGCCAGTTCGATGTGCTGGTCGTTCCGGGCGGGCCGGGGGTAAACCAGCTGCTCGACGACGACCGGTTTCTCGATTGCCTGGCGCACGTGGCCGAAGGGGCCGAGTGGATCACGGCAGTCTGCACCGGCGCCTTATTGCTCGGGGCCGCCGGATTGCTGCGCGGTTATCGCGCCACGACGCACTGGCAATGCCTGGATATGCTCGCCCTCGTGGGGGCCACGCCCGTCGCCGAGCGCGTAGTCGTCGACCGCAACCGCGTGACCGGCGCCGGCGTGACGGCTGGGATCGATTTCGGCCTGACGCTGGCCGCCGAGCTGCGTGGCCGCGACGTGGCAGAGCGGATCCAACTGTTGATGGAGTACGCTCCCGCTCCACCGTTCGACGCCGGCTCGCCGCGGACGGCCGAGCCGCACATCGTGCGGCAAATCGTCGCCGAGCGCGCCGAACTGATCGCCCAGCGCCGTGCCAGCCTGACCCGCCGCAGTCGAACCGACGTGCGTAATCGCGAAGGATAGAGTACGGCTAGGGCCCGGCCCATCGTGGTCTGACGCCGGACGCACTAACCCGACGCGCAAGTGAGGGAGTGAGGGCGAGGAACTAACGCGCGTACTCGCCGTTCGCCAGGTGGCTTCGGGTTGATTCCCTGAGCCGCGACATCGCCGCCGGTTCAAACTATTTCGCCGGGCGACAGTACGACAAGGCTAGTAGGGCATAGCCCGTGACCAGGTTGGCGTCTCCCTCCAGCCAGCGACCGTTTTCGTTCACCCAAGAGCCGTCGGGCCGTTGCCGCTCGGCCAACGCTCGCACCAGATCGGCTCGCCAGGGGTGCTTTGCGCCCTTGGCGTCGGTGATCTGCTCCTCGCCGATGGCGCTGAGCGCCTTGGCAAGCGCTTGGTAGTAGTAATACAACCCGGCGTCTCCCATGCCCGGATTGCTGGCCAGATCGTAGTGCTGCCTGGCCCACTCGTAGGCGGCCTTGACGCGCGGATCGTCGCGGCCGACGCCGGCATAAATCATGCTCTTCAGGCCGGCGTACGTCATCGAACCGTAGCTGCGCAGTCCGCCGTTGTCGGTCTTGCCGGCCGGGCTCGATCCGCCGGCAGCCACGGTGTAATAGAACCCACCGTCCGGATCCTTGGCGGCGAATTCCGTGGTGTTGTATTCGCTCTCCAAGTTCTGGCAGCGCGAGACGAAAACGAGCGCCTTCTGCAACACCGGATCGTCGGGACCGGCGCCTGCGCTCTTGAGGGCATCGATCAAGAAGGAGGTATTCGACAGGTCCGGCCGGCTCTTGTCCCCTCCGTAGCCGGCGCCGCCGAATCGCACGTCCGACTTTTCGACGTTCTTGGTCGAATCCCACTGCAAGCCGCGCAGATAGGCGTCGGCCTTTTTCACGATTTCGTCGTAGCGATGATCGCCGTTAGCCGCTCGGAACGCCTCCAAAGCCACGCACGTTTCATAATTGC
>DATJTR010000050.1:0-9649 GCA_035503215.1 Pirellulales bacterium | reverse complement strand
CCCGGCCCACCGCCGCGATCTCTTCGCTGTCGGTCGACAGCACCACCCGCGTGACGTGCTTAGCCAGCAATCCCGAGGCGATGCTGTAAGCGATCAGCGGATGTCCGGCCAGCGGCCGGATGTTTTTGCCCGGCAGCCCTTTCGAGCCGCCGCGGGCGGGCACGATGGCCAACACTTCCGGTTTGTCTTTGCCCTGATTTACCAAGCGGTCCAACCTCCGTCGACAACGAGGTTGGAACCGGTCATATAGCTGGAGGCGTCGGAGGCCAGAAACAGGATCGCGCCGTTCATTTCATCGACCGTGGCCATGCGCTCCAGCGTCGAGCGCTCGTTGTAGCGGCGTGTGAACTGTTCATCCTGGGCGTTGAAAATGCCGTGCGGCGTCAGCGTGTTGACGCGGATGTTCTGGCCGGCCCAATAGGCGGCCAAGTAGCGCGAAAAATGGGCGATGCCGGCCTTGGTCACCGCGTAGCTGGCCGGCTTGAACAGTTTTTGCTCCGCCTCGCCGTCGCGCTGGTAGAGCCGCTGGTCGGGGGCCACCACGCCGTAGGTCGACGAAATGTTGATGATCACCCCGCGCTTCTGCCGCACCATCACCTTGCCGACGGCCTGGCAACAGAGGAAGGCACCGGTCAGGTTCACGTCGAGCGATTGCTTCCACAGCTCCAACGGATAATCTTCGAACGTGTTCGCCTGGCGGCCGGCCACGTCGACGTCGAATTTCGGATCGATCGCCGCGTTGTTGATCAGGATGTCGATCTTCTGCCAGCGCTCGACCGTGCGGGCGACCAGTGCATTGACTTCAGCGGCCTGGGTGATGTCGATCGATTCGCCGATCACTTCGCCGCCGCATTCCTTGGCCAGGCCCGCCGCGATGCTGGGGGTTTTGGCGTCCCGATCGGCGATCACCACCCGAGCGCCAGCACCGACCAAGGTCCGCGTGAATTGCCGGCCCAGCAGTCCAATGCCGCCGGTCAAAATGGCGACGCGGCCGTCGAGGCGAAATTTTGCCAGCGTGCTCTTCTCGGGCTCGCTCATCCGTCCACCTTTCGTGCCTCGAGCGCCATCTCCAGCACGGCGATCCCTTCCTCCAGCGGAATGGACGACGGCTGGCCGGCATGGCAGCATTCGAGAAAATGACGCATTTCGTCCAGGAACATGGCGTTTCGCTCAAAGCCCTCGGGCACCTTTTCGCTTGCCGTGGTGCCGTCGACCATTTGATAGTGCAGCGTGCCGGCATGGAAATCGATTTTCGCCGTTCCCTGTTCGCCCCACACGCTCAACCGGTGCACCGGCGGCCGCTGCCAATAATCGAGATGCACGCGGGCCACCACACCGCCGTCGGCAAATTCCAACAGCATGTCGGCCCAATCTTCCCCCGCGGGCGTCTTCAGTGCCGGCACCGGCCGGGTGGTTCCGGTGATCCGCCGCGTGCGGCCGAACAACCAGAACAGATAGTCGAGCGGGTGGATCAGCGTCAGCACCACGCCCCCGCCCAGCTCTTTGCGGGCACTGTAACTCTCGCGATAGTTCTCCCAAGGATGCCAGGCAGGCAAATACTCGCCCCATTCGGCCTCGGCACCCAGCGGGCTGCCAAGCCGGCCCTCCAGCAGTGCGTTACGCAGCGCGATCGTGAGGGGATGAAACCGGAACTGGCAGCCGATCATCGTGGTCAGCTTCTTTTGCCGCACCACGGTCAGCAGTTGCTCGCAGCCCGAGAGCGAGTCGGAAAGCGGCTTTTCGACGAACAGCGCGCAACCGGCTTCGGCCGCGGCCAGCGCCACCGGCACGTGCAGCGCGCTGGGGTTGGCGATCACGGCCACGCTCGGCCGATGGGCCAGGGCTTCTTCGACGCTGTGTACGCTCGGCCAGGCGGCGATCTCCGCGTCGTCCAGCGAGCCGCGGCGCGTGCGCAAAAACACGAACCGCTCGTAACCCAGCTCGCGCAGGTTACGAAAGTGCCGCCGGCCAATCGAGCCGAAGCCGGCAATCAAGATCGTCGTCGATGCGGTAGGCAACATCGTTGTCGTCGAACGAAGCGATGGGACGGGAGACGCGCGGGCGATAGGTTCGGCAGGCATGACACGGCTCGGGCTGGCCACTGCCGCACCCTACCCAGGTGCACGCGGCCCTCCCGCCATGCCAACAAACTGCTGTGTCGGCAGCAATGCCCCATTCCAGGGGGTCGTGTCCCCGAGACTTCGAGAACCATCGAGCCCTGTCGCTCGAACAAGAGCGACCTCGCTGCCATGAAACTATTACTTTAACACGCCCGGACCGAATCGTCAGCAGCGTGTAAAGGTAATTGCCAGAAAAATAACAGGGAAGTCTGTCCGCGAGGCACCCTCCTTCGCGGAATCGTGCCCCCAGCCTCGTTCGCATGCAATCAAAACCGGCCGCCAAATTCTCGGCCGGTCAGGCCGGCTGAAGCATTCAACTGCGGGGGGCCGACACCGGCGTATCGCGGCGCTTCATGTGGGCCACCAGGTATTGCCCCTGCGAGAGGGTCGTGAGCACGAAATTCGCCGCCGCTTTCGGCACAAATCGGCTGAGGGAATCGCGGTAGCGCGTCGGCACCGGCAACACTGTCGGCCGTTGCCCGTAGACGTCGAACCGCGAGACGTCGAACTGCCCGCCCACCAGATTGCGCCATTCCTGCTTGGTGTAGAACCGGGCCAGGCCGCCGTCGATCGTCATTTGCGTCGTGCGGTGGGCCGAGTGTTCGCGCCGGCAAGCCCGGTTGTAGAGTGCGAAAAAGAAGCCCCGGCGGACGTTGTATTCCCAAAAGCTGCGGTTATAGACCATCACAATGGCCCGGCCGCCCGGCCGCAGCACGCGGTGCATCTCGCGAACGATGGCCGGTGTGTCGGACGAATGATGGATCACTCCCCACGACCAGATGAAATCGAAGCTGGCATCCGGAAACGCCATCTTCTCGGCGTCCATCTGCATGATCTGCCCGGGCAAGTCGAAAAGCTGGAAGCGCCGGCTGGTGCTGCGCGAGGCATACTCGGTCAGGTCGATGCCGCGAAACGACTTGGCATGCCGTGCCAGCAACGACGCATGCGTCCCGTTCCCCACGCCGATTTCCAACACGTCGAGCTGGGGCAGCTCGTCGTAGGGAATCAGCTCGTCGAACGGCAGCCGCCGATTGTGCAGATAATCGTCCGACAGCCCGAGGAAACGCCGATCGATTTCCTCGTACATTTCGCGGGAAAACTCCTCCTTGCCGTCCAACTTCTGAAAGAAGTCGTACCGCATGGGGTTCTTTTCCCACCAGGTGCGGTTGGCATCTTGCCAGGCGCGGGCTTCTTCCGCGTTTTTAGGCAGCGCGGTCGGAGAATCGAAACCTTGCGGAATCTCGTTGGAGCCTTTGAACATCGCGATCGGCCTTTCCGGGGGCAGTGCGGCTGCCGTCGGGCGCACATGCCGCTGCGCGCGGCGCACCTCGATACGGCACTCGCCTGGTTTGTGGACGTGATCCGATGGCGGGACCTGTTATGAGAACCGTAACCGGTCCTGCCATGCCCTCTACTCGCCGATCAAGGTCGCCAACGCCGCCGCGATCCGTTCGCCTGCATGTCCGTCGAGCAGCGAGAACGAGTCGTGCAAATATTCGGCCGCCTTGGCCTTCACCGGTTCCACAATTATCGACCCTTCCAGCACCGCCTGCAAGCGATCGTCCAAATCTTCGCCGCTGGTAACGCGCAGCGTGGCCCCCATGTCGATGAAGTCGATGCCGTGGATTTCATCGCAAAAATCCATGCTAATCACCGGCACATCCATCAGCATCGCTTCGACCGCCACATTCGAAGAGCCTGTCAGAACCGCCCGGCAGCCTTGCAGCCAGTCGAAGATGTCCGGCGGATATTCCGTCGCCCCGTCGGGAATGATCTTCAAGCGGTGGGCGCCAAACCGCTCGGCCGCCTGCCGGTAGTAGCTCATCTGGTCCTTGCGGTGCAGTTTCACGGCAAACACCACGTCGGCAAACCGATTGCTCAAGCGCATCAATTGCTCGATCACGAGCTCGTGCTGGCGGTGCGACACGCGGTGGCCGGGGCCCGAGTTGGCCACCAGCACGTAGGCTTGACCCGGTCGCAATCCGAGCAGTCGAGCGAGCTGCGGATGGACCTGGCCGGTTTGCCGCTGCCGATCGTCCAGGTAGGGCGCGCCGCCGACGAACACGCGGCCGTCGTCGATGCCCATCGCCAACAGGTCGGCCCGCTCCGTGGCACTGTAGACCGCGATCAAATCGGCCCGATGCAGTCCATAGAGTGCGTTGCCCACGCTGTGCCCGTGATGCAGGACTGCCGAAGGCACTTTCTGGTGCCGGGCGACGAGGCAACCGGCCCGGCCTTCATAGGTGATGTCGTTGCCGACGACGAGCAGCCGCGGTTCGAACCGGGCCAGGGCCGCCCGCGCGTTGGCGACCGATTCGCAACCGCCCGGCAGCGCGTCGGCCAGGGCATGCCAATAGAAACTCGTCAGGTCGCACTCGATTCCCTCCTGCCGGAACGGCGGCAAACGTTCCGGCCGCATTTGCCGCAGTCCTTGCACGCGCCGTCCGGCGTCGCGCCGTGCGGCGGCCAGCGCCTCGGGCCAGGCGTGCGTCGCATGCACCGCCTGCACGCCGCGCTCCGCCAAGGGATCGAACGCCCGATGGTTGCAGGTCATCACTGCGCAAGTCAAACCGCTCGCGGCCAGTGCCTTGGCGACCGGCCCCTGTCCGTGGTAATGAGCGAGCTCGCGCGGCCAGAACAACACGTCCACGTGCCGGACCGCGGCCGAACGCTGCGCGGCCCGCCGTTCGGCCAGGGCGCGCTTGACTCGATAGGCCTCCCACCGCACCGACTCCACGAGCCGGCCCACCACGTTTCGCGGACCTTCGTGGCCGCCGCTGCGCAGTTGTTTCATCGCCGCCAAAAACAAGGGCGACAACAAGGCATCGACCGCATCGACCCCCTCCAAATCCAACAGGGGCCACACCCGCGCTGCCTGCAGTTGCTCGCGCACCCCCTCCAACCATTGGGCCAGCAGGTGGTGGTTCACGGCCGGTCTGGTCGCCACCCTGCGCGGCTCGCACGTCGAGCTGCCATTCATCGTTCGTCGCCTTGCCGGTGCCTCTGGGACTGTTCCTCTATCTGGCTCGCGGGAAAGACGAGAAGTCGCTTCCGTCCACTCGCGACCAGACCCTCGCGCGTCGCTCGCCGGCGTGTTCCGTATTGGCGGCCGAGAGCCGCCACGCGCGCCGAGCGCTGAAAAAAATGATCGCACTGCGCGTCGTTGCACGGTGCGGCGCTCGCGCCGCTGGCCGTCGGACGCCCGTCTCCCACGAACGAAGGTTGCAGCCCAATCCACGTCGAGAGATCGAAACCGCATCTGCCCTGCGTCTCGCGAGCCCGCTGCCAGATCGGCGAGCGGCCTCGAAGGTTCCAGCCGTGATAGGCATCTGGCCGGAACGAGAAGTTATGATTATATCAAGCTGTCATGCGCGTGTCTCGCGGCCGAGCCTGAGCTCGGCGCGCGTTCCTAGCCACAAGAGGGGGCGCTAGCGGGACGATCGACCCGCGCTGCGCCGCACGTCGATTACGCCGAGATATTTGGAACGCGTTAGCGGTGCAAATGCGAGTGCGGTCCACCGGGCTCGTCAAGCCGCGAGTGCGGCGCGATTATTTCGCTCGCCGGATTCGCATGCGATTGACCAGTCGACGCATACGGCGATAGGAGCCGAGCAGTCGGTTCGTTCCCCCGCCCCGAATCTCGCGCGGAATCTCCAGGCAATAGTCCAGGGGGCGCCGCAGCCGGCCCGACCCTCGCGTGTCAAAGATGTTCGGCCACCGGCGGAGAAAAAAATCTTCGCCATCTTTTAGAATCGCTTCGCGATCCTCGAAACAAATCCGGTGCGCCACCGGCATCCAGTCGGGCGTGAACGGCGGACTCCCCCGCCACGTCATTCCGGTCCAGACCGCTTGCGGCAGTGGCACCAGAAAGTCGGTGAGCACCCGCACCCACGGCCCGATGGCGTCGGCATGGATCCGCGGCCGGGCCGTGCCGCCCCCCAGATTGTTGAGCGGCACCGGAAAACAGCGCCAGTCTTCCAGGCCGATCGCCGGCGCCACCGTGGCATACATGTGCTTGCGAACCAGGTCGCCGTGAATCGAAACCGTGCCGCTGTGAAACGGCGCCAATTGGACCTGTGCTTCGAAGAACCGCCGCATGGCCGTCAGCGTGCCCACGAAAACGAAGTCGTCGATCTCGTAGAGTCCGTCCACGTGCGCTCCGTGGATGAACACCAACCGCTCGCGCGCCTCGGCACTGGCGCCGGCCAGGTAGTCGCTGGTGAAGCGGTCGATCAGCTCGACGGGCGCCGTCTGGTCGGTGCGGATCTTGGCCACCACGCCGGTCACGCCGCGCCGCTCCAGCTCCAATATTCCCTGCAGGGTCGACAGCGCTTGCCGCAGCCGATTGTCGAACACCGGCCCCGACGTGTCGGGGGGCCGGCCCGGGTCGGGCGTTTCCACGATTCCCGCCAGCGCCGGCTCGGCCGCCAGGTGGGCCAGCTTCGCCGCGTCCTCGCCTTTCCAGGTCGATACGACCGCGGTGCCGTTTCCCTCGGCGATCGCCCGCGCCGTGGTCAGCACCGAGGGGACGCAATCGGGCGTCAAAGACTCCGGCCGTTTGGCCCGCGGCGTGGGAGGCGAGTGCAGCGGACCTTGAATGACGGCGTTGAGCGGCATGGCGTGCGGCGAGCGAGGTGCGACGTGCGGGCGGCCTGCGCCGCGACCGATTCTTGCTGCCTATGCGAGAACCGCTGGGGACTGTCCCAATTTTGCGCAGCAAAAGGGGACTGTCCCCCTATCTCCCTTCGGTTGTCGGATAGGCAGTTTGGGCGCCTGTGCCCAACCACCGCACTGCCGACGGCAGCTAGGGTCGTGGCGATGGCGCCCGAAGCGGATTGTAATTACCCCGCTCCGCAGGCCGCAAGCTGATCGCACTCCAGGGTCGGCGCAATCGGCATAAGCCATTCAACTTCACCGCATCCCTCGCGGCGCGGCTATTTGTCGCTCTTCTCGGGCTGAGCCGGTTTCGGCGCCGCGCCCCCCTGCCCCGCTTCTTCAGCCATGCGCACTAGGCTCGAGATGTCGTGCCCGCCCGTCAGATACTCGAGCTCCGATTCCGATTCGTTCAGTGCGATGAGGGCCTTATCCACCATTCCGACGACCGCTTTGGCACTAATTTTTTCAACCTTTACCAAATGCTCTAGCTCCCGGCGCTGCGCCACCAAGGTTTGGTACAGCACGGCTAACTTACGCATCACGCTCCGTTGAACGCGATTCAATTCGTCTTTCGCTTCATCGACCTTTGCCTTGGCCAACAGGATATCGGGATTCTTTTCCATCGCCGTCAGCAGCAACTTCTCGATGCCGATTGGCGCTGCCGGCTCTTTGTCATCGCCCGCCGGCGTCTCGGGCGGAATCCGCGCGTCGCCCAGCAGGTAACTCATGTCGGCCTCGATCGCGGCCAGATCGGCTCTCTGCTTCAGCAATTCGGCAGGACCAATGACGCGCTTGGCCGACAAGCGCTGTGAGTTGCCATAGAACGCCCGCTGGCTTTCCAGCGAGTGAGCCATCGCGGCGACGCGCCGCGCCACGTCCAACTGCACCCGATTCAGCTCCGCTTCGGCCGAGCGCAATTGCGACTTGGCCAGCCGAATGTCCGGATTGTTGGCCAGGGCTATTAGCAAAAGGTCCCTCCGCAGCACTCCATCCGACGCCGGCACGAATTTGCTGGTGACCCACGGCGCTGCCGGTGTGAGCTTTTCGCCTGGCTGCGCCACGCCATCCGAGGTCGGCACGAACTTGCCCGTAGGTTGCGGCGCCGCTGGCTTGTCTGTCGGCGGCGTGGTCGGTTCACCCTCTTCTGCGCCGGCCTCGGCTTTCGGAGCCGAAGCCGCTGGTTCCTCGGCCTGCGCGCGAGCACCGGCCAGCAGCCATCCGCCACCCAGCAGTAGGCCCCAGCCGACGCTACGACTTGTCCAGCGGCGATTGCGTTTGGTCGTCGCCATGTTCGTGCTGGCCATTTTCAGGCTCCTTGTTTTGGTCTTCTTTCAGCGTGATCAAAAGGAAATTGTCG
Organism: Pirellulales bacterium; assembly: GCA_035503215.1. Lineage (GTDB taxonomy): Bacteria > Planctomycetota > Planctomycetia > Pirellulales > PALSA-1355 > DATJTR01. The sequence goes on along the minus strand of DATJTR010000050.1, from coordinate 1,516 downwards.
TCGGCGGCCGAAAACCTTCGCTCCGCGGGAGTCGCCACCCGCACGGCTTCGGCATACAGCCGAATCGCCGCTTCGATATCGCGCTCTTGCCACGCCCGGTCGCCGGCGTCGCGCAGTTTCTCGAAGGGAGTCTGCGGCAGTGCTGCCCGCGTTTCGGCCACCACGGGTGCCGGCCCGGCCTCGCGCGTTTGTTCTACGGCCGCCGGCCCGAGGGCGACCTGCGGCATCCGCGATCGTTCGGCATGCCACAGGTTCATGCTCAGCGCACCCGCCACGTAACAACCCACGAGTGCCGTGGCCAAACCACAGCGCCGCGCAATGCGCCGCCGCCTGAGCACCGGCAGCGTTTCGGCCATCACCCGCGCGGCGAGGGCGGCGCGCGCCGCCTCCTCCTGTTGCGTTCCGCCTCGGCCACCCAGCAGTTCATGCAGCGGATCAGATTCATCGGGCAGGTTCATGGTCGCGTCTCCCTAGAAGTGCTCACGTCGGTTCCCTGGCAATACCGTTCCCGAAACGCCGCGCGGGCTCGCGTGAGCAGCGATTCGACCGCTTTGGCCGTTTCGCCCCGCTCTTCGGCGATGGTCGCGACCGGCAGCCCTTCAAAATACTTGGCTCTCAAGACGGCCTCGTAGTGCGCGGGCAGCGCATCGAGTGCCGCCGCGGTTCGCTCGGCCCGTTCGGCCTGCCCGCGTTCCTCATCGCCGGCGAGACGGGCTTGTTCATCGCTGAGCGGTTCGAGCGACCGGACAGCGCGGGCGTTCTTACGCAAATAGTTGCGAATCAGGTTCGCGGCCACGCCACGCAGCCAGCCGGCAAAGCTCCCCTGCTCGGGGGCGAACGAGCGAACGTTCCGCACGGCCACGAGCCATGTCTCTTGCACGATTTCGTCCACCCCTTCGCGCCGTCCGCCCAGTCGCCAGGCGACGTACGCCCGCAAACCTGCGGCCGACTCGTCGTACCACGATCTCCAAGCCATTTCATCTCCCCGCAAAACGGCCGCGCGCAGTTGCCGCTCCTTCGCGATCCGCTCGGGGTCGTTCATTCCCTTCACCTGCGCTCCGACTGGCCGCCCGCCGCCCTCCCATCCTACTCTTGTCGCCAGCCGCCGAAATCCTTCGGGAAGGCTGCAGACCACAGGCTGCAGACTACAGTAAACTCCGGTCCGCGGCGCCGCGCGAGACCCAACGCGGTTGAACAGGCGTGCTGGCTTTCACCTGGCCACATAGCGCTGCCACGCTTCCGACCTGTAGCCTGTGGACTGTAGTCTGTAGCCTCCCGCTGGCCTACTTTCGCCGCTTGAGATTTTTAGCGGCGCGCGGCATGATCGAAGACAGTTTGGTTGGAAGAGGTGTGGACGTCGGTTGGACGGAAGAGCCCCAAGGCCAACTGGTGCCGCGGGCAACTCAACGTGCCTCCGCCACCGGCAGTCGAACAATGCATGGTTCACTGCCAAGGCGCGGGGGAGCCCTGAAAAGCTCCCTCAAACACCGGCCCGCGTTACTTGATCGGTCCGCGT
>DATJTR010000049.1:0-9341 GCA_035503215.1 Pirellulales bacterium | reverse complement strand
GAATGCTCGCTCCCTTGGCATCGTTGCGGCTGACCGTAGTGCTGTTCGCCCTGGCGATCGTGCTGATCTTCGCCGGCACGTTGGCCCAGGTCGACAAGGACATCTGGGAGGTGATGAACCTCTATTTCCGCGCCTGGATCGCTTGGATCCCGCTGAAGGTTTTCTTTCCTCCCTCGTTCTTTCCTCCGCTGTCTTTTCCGAATCTCAGCAACACGCCGGGCGGGTTTTATTTCCCCGGCGGGTTTTTGATCGGCAGTGCCATGGCCGTCAATTTGCTGGCGGCTCACGGCATTCGCTTCACCGTGCAGGCCCGCGGTGCCCGGCTCGCGGCGGGACTGGCCGTGCTGGCCTTGGGCGCCATGCTCACCTGGCTGGTGGTAATGGGCGGTTCCGACAAGGACATCGTCGAAGGTTCGCGGGGGCTGAACACTGCCTGGCTGTGGGGCGCCATGGAGGCGGCGCTCGGAATGACGTGGCTGACGCTGCTGTGGGCTATTTGGGAAATCCGCCGCGAGCGGAAATGGGAGCGCCGCCTGCTCATCGCCGCCGGTGCCCTGACGGGCATCCTGCTGGGCACCGTCCTCTACGAAGGCCCCGCAATGATGCCCGATCCGTCGGCCATGCGGATTCTGTGGCAATTGCTCACCGCCACCGGCGCCGCGCTGGTGCTTTTGGTCGGTTGCATCCTGCTGTTCCGCAAGCGGGCCGGCATCGTGCTGTTGCACGCCGGCGTCGGCCTGATGATGGTCAACGAGCTGGTCGTCTACAGCTTGCACGCCGAAGGGGTGATGCAAATCAGTGAGGGGGGCCAGGTCAATTACGCCGAAGATATCCGCACGGTCGAGCTGGCGATCACCAGCCCGGCCGAGAAGCCGGCTGCGGCAACGCAAGAGAATGATCAGAGCGAGGCCCCGCCCGCCGGCGCAACGCTCGAAGACGTGACGGTCATCCCCCGCCGATTGCTGGAGAAGTCGGGGGTCATCGATAGCTCGCTTTTGCCGTTCGACGTCGAAGCGCTGCACTACTATCCGAATTCCGAGCTGCGTGCGGTCCGCGACGGGGACGACAACCCGGCGACGGCCGGCATCGGCCGGCGCGCCATTGCCATTCCCGTGCGCGGTGGATCGGGCACCGATATGGATCAGGAGGTCGATCGGGCCAGTTGCTACGTGAAACTGTCAGCCAAAAAATCAGGCGAGCCGCTCGGCATCTACCTGCTCAGCCAAAGCTTGCCCCCCGAGCCCGTCTCCGTGGGCGGTAAGGAATACGCGGTTTCGCTGCGGTTCAAGCGCGATTACAAGCCTTATACGGTCGAATTGATCGACGTCCGCAAGGACGACTATCAAGGCACCGACACGCCGCGCAATTATTCCTCCGACGTGCGGATCATCGACCCGCGCAACCAGGTCGACCGGCAAGTACACATCTGGATGAACAATCCGCTGCGCTACGCCGGCGACACGTTTTATCAGAGCCGCTATGTTCAGGGCCCGCCGGAGGGGACCATTCTGCAAGTGGTCAAGAACACGGGCTGGATGATTCCCTATGTCGGCTGCATGATCGTGGCCACCGGCATGCTGGCTCATTTCTCGCTCACCCTTACTCGCTTCCTCCGCCGCCGCGACAGCGAAGAACTGGCGGAGGAGTCGGGCGGTGAGACTGCCAGAACTCCCGCCGGGGCAAAACCGCGTCGTGCCGCGGCAAGCGCCGTGGCCCGCGACCCTTCGCGTTGGATCGCCGTGGGCATTCCGGCGACGGTCGTCCTGTTGCTCGCCGGCTGGCTGCTGGGCAAGGCCCGCGTGCCGACGGCGCCCAGCGACGAGTTCCGTTTCTACGAGTTTGGCCAGTTTCCCTTGGTTTGCGAGGGACGTACCAAGCCGTTCGACACGTTAGCCCGCAATTCTCTGCTCGTCCTTTCCGGCCGGCAAAACTTCAAGGACGAAGAAGGGCAGACGCAACCCGCCACGCGCTGGCTGCTGGACGTGATCACGCGCAGCAAGGTGTCGCTCGAACATCGGGTGTTCCGCATCGTCAACGACGAACTGCTGGCCCTGTTTCACCTCGCGCCACGCTCCGGGTTTTTGTATTCGATTAGCGAGATGCAGCCTCACCTGAAGGATTTTGACGCAGAAGTCAAAGCGGCCCGCAAGCTCAAGCCAGCCGAACTGACTCTCTATCAGAAGAAGCTGATGGATTTGGCCAAAAAACTGAATGTCTACGGCCTGTTGGTCGAATCGTTTGCTCCGCCCGAGATTCGCCGCGATCACATTCTCGACGATTTGAAAGCGGCCCACCGCGATGCCACGGAATTGGTTGGAGACAAGGTTCCTTTGGCCGTGCCCTCCGATTCGCAGCCGGGTCAGTGGGAGAACTTTCCGCTGGCCTGGATTCGCGCCTATGCCGCCAACGCAGTGGACCAAAAGCCGAATCCTGCCACCATCGCGCTGGAAACGATGTTCGTCTCCTACGCCAGTGGCAAGGTCGAAGATTTCAACGCGGCAGCCGACAAGTATGCCGCGGAGCTCGCGGCGAATCCGCCCCCCGATTGCAATCTCCGCAAGGTCGACTACGAAGCCTGGTTCAATCATTTCGAACCCTTCTTCTGGGCCTGGATTCTGGATCTGACGGCCTTCGTCGTCACCGTGCTGGCCTGGTTTGGCTGGAGCCGATTGCTGAACCGCACCGCCTTTTGGGTGCTGACCCTGACTCTTGCAGTCCACACACTGGGACTCGTTTCGCGGATCTACATTTCCGGCCGCCCGCCCGTGACGAATCTCTATTCGGCTGCCGTGTTCATCGGCTGGGCCGGAATGATCTTCGGGCTGACGCTGGAAGTGATCTACCGCCTGGGCATCGGCAACCTGATTGCCAGCGTCGCCGGCTTTGCCACGCTGCTGATCGCCCATTTTCTGGCTGGCGACGGCGACACGATGATCGTGCTGCAAGCGGTGCTCGACACGCAGTTCTGGCTGGCCACGCACGTCGTTTGCGTCACGCTCGGCTATGCCGCCACGTTCGTCGCGGGCATGTTGGGCATCGTGTTTATCCTTCACGGCGCGGTCACGCGTCACGGCAATCCGGAAATCGGCCGCACCCTTACCCGCATGACCTACGGCACGCTCTGCTTCGCCATCTTTTTCAGCTTTGTCGGCACGGTGCTGGGTGGATTGTGGGCCGACGATTCGTGGGGCCGTTTCTGGGGCTGGGATCCCAAGGAAAATGGGGCCTTGATGATCGTCGCCTGGAACGCCCTGGTGCTGCACGCCCGCTGGGGTGGCATGGTCCGCGACCGCGGCCTGGCCATGCTGGCCGTGTGGGGCAACGCGGTGGTTGCCTGGTCCTTCTTCGGCGTCAACGAACTCGGGGTCGGCCTGCATTCCTACGGCTTCACCGAGGGAGTCGCCATGTGGCTGGGCATTTTCGTGCTGGCCCAGCTCGCCATCCTGGCCCTGGCCCTGGTCGATGGCTGGCTGAGCAGGCCCAAATTGAAGACGGCCGACTGATTCCGCGGCCCGCCACTTGACGACCAGCATTCCGGCGCGCGACGATTGCGGATCGCCTGGCCGATCGTGCTCGCCCATCATTTGGATGCCGTCATGCCCCCGAAACAGTCGCTCTTCGCAGATGAAATCGCGGCCGATCCGTCGCGCTCCAAGGCCCCAGTCGCCCTGTCCGAGATGACCGCCGGCCAAGAAGCCGATCTGTTCGTCCTCATGACCTTGAAAGAGGAACTGACCACTCGCGACGGCAAGCCCTACTTCAAAGTCGGCTTCCGCGATTTCGCCCGCGAAGTCAGTTTTCCCATTTGGAACGATTCCCCCTGGAGCGTCGATTGCCGCACGCAGTGGCAGCCCGGCACGTTTTACAAATTGCGGGCGACCTACCGCGAAACGAATTTCGGGCCGCAGCTCGAGATTCGCAAGATTCGGCCTGTCTGCGAGGCCGACGCCGCCGACGGCTTTTCGCCCCTGCTGTGCCAGCCGCAGACCCGCTTCGACCGCGAAGCGATGTTCGCCGAGCTCGTGTCGACGGCCGAAGAGCGGATCGAGGATCCGGCCCTTCGCAAGCTGACCGTGGCCCTGCTCTCGATGCATCGCGCCGCATTGCTCACGCTGCCGGCGGCCACGCACAACCACCATGCTTTCGTCGGCGGCTGGCTGGAACACGTGCTCAGCGTCACGCGAACGGCCGTCTATCTGGCCGACAAGTACGACGATTATTATCCCGAGATGCGTCCCCGGCTCGATCGTTCGCTGGTCGTGGCGGGAGCGATCTTGCACGACATTGGCAAGCTGCGCGAAATCGAAGAGCGGCCGCAGGGTGCCGAGTACACTGCGGCCGGCAATTTGATCGGCCACATTCTGCAAGGGCGAGACATTGTCCGCGAAGCGGCCGCTACGTACCCACTGGCCCCCGAAACGCTGCTCCGGCTCGAACACGTCATCGTCGCCCACCAGCGGCTGCCCGAATGGGGCTCGCCCAAGCCGCCGATGACCCCCGAGGCGCTCTTGGTCCACTACGCCGACGACATCGACGCCAAGTATCAGATGATGGCCACGATCCTCCGCGACGACACCAGCGACGGCCCGGTCACCTCGCGCAAGAACGCGCTGTTTCAAAAGGTGTACAAGGGGGGCTAAGGCGCCCATTTGGCAAGGTTTTCGACGCGCTCGACCGGCGCAGGCTCTCAGCCCGCAGAACGAACGGCCGGCGAGGTCGCAAGTCGACGGGGCGATTCGAGCCGCGTTCGCTCGATCGTCGCGCCCAACTGGCGGAGTTTCGCGTCGAGCGATTCGTAGCCCCGGTCGAGGTGTTCGATCCTCCGCACGGTCGAGCGTCCCTGGGCGGCCAAGGCCGCCAGCACGAGGGCCGAGCTGGCTCGCAAATCGGAAGCGACAACTGTAGCCCCGCGGAGTGAGCGGCAACCGTCGATCGTGGCCACGCCGGGCGCGGCAGTCATGTTCGCGCCGAAACGCCGCAACTGGGCCACGTGGCGAAATCGCTCAGGAAAGACGTCATCACGCACCGTGCTCCGTCCAATGGCCAAAGCCAACAAGGCGGTGAACTGAGCCTGCACGTCGGTCGGCAAGCCCGGATGCGGTCCGGTCACCAGGTCGGCCGGCAGCGGCCGAGCGGCCGAGCGAATCGCCACCCAATCTTCGCCGCAAGTGACGTCGAAACCAATGGCCGCCAGCGCGGCGAGCACCGGCGCGAGATCGCCAGGCACGAGGTCGGTCAAGCGGACCGTGCTCTCGCCCGATGCCCCGCAGCCCGTGATCGCGGCGGCCAAGAGCAGCGTGGCTGCTTCAATGCGGTCGGCAATCACGGTGTGCCGTGCGCCCCCCAGCGAGTCGACGCCGGTGATTTCGATCACCGGGCTACCGAGTCCTTCGATTCGCGCACCGAGCGATTGGAGGAAGCGGCCGAGATCGACGATCTCCGGTTCTCGCGCCGCCCCCAGGATTACCGTTTTGCCGCGAGCGCGCGTGGCGGCCGACAGCACGTTGGCGGTCCCAGTCACGGTTGAACCGCGCGGACCGGTTAGATCGATCGTCGCTCCGCGCAAACGTTCTGCGCGGGCCACGACGCGACCACCATCGACCACCAGCTCGGCCCCGAGCGCCGCCAGGCCGGCCAAATGCATTTCGATCGGCCGCGGTCCGATGCGGCAGCCGCCAGGCAGCGGCACCACCGCGCGGCCGCGACGGGCCAAGAGCGGCCCGAGCACGCAAAAACTCGCCCGCATCGCCCGGGCCAGGCGGGGCGGCACTTCGATCGGGCCCATGTTTGGGATCGAAAGGGCAAAGGCATTTTCCGGGGCCGGCGAAGTTTCAGCCGAGGCAGGCTTATCGCTGACGGCCTCAGACCGGTACCACGGAGAGAGTTCCGCTCCCAGGCACGCCAGCACGCGTCGCATCACGTGCACATCGCCCAGTTGCGGAACACGGCGCAGCTCAACTGGCTGCTCGGCCAACAGCGAGGCCGCCAGAATCGGGAGCGCGGCATTCTTTGAGCCGGCCACCTGCACGCTGCCAGAGAGCGCGACTGGTCCATCGATTCGGAAGCAATCCATTGCTCACCCGCTCTCGTCCCGCGTCAACCTCACCGCGGCGTTACGACGCTGCTTTGGCTACGACGACTCGGGCGTGCCCGGCCAAATCCTTGATCGTTGGCTCCAATTGCCAGCATCCGCCAGCTTCCAACAGCGTCCGCACCGGTTGTTCTAGCATCGGGCTGATTTCGATCAAGAGCATTCCGGCCGGGTTGAGCCGCTCTCGCGCTTGAGCGGCCAGCCGCTCGATGACTTCCGTCCCCTGCGGGCCGGCAACCAGCGCCCCCCGCGGCTCGAACTGTTTGACGTCTCGCGCCAAACTTTCCCATTCTGCCTCACTGACATAGGGCGGATTCGATACGACGAAATCGAACCGTCCTTTGGCCGGCACGCCTGCCAGCAAGTCCCCTTCGACCCATTCGATTCGCTCGGCGACCTTCAGGGCCTCGGCATTCTCGCGCGCGACGGCCAGCGCCGCCGAGCTGACGTCGATCGCGGTGACTCGTGCCCCGGGCACGTATTTGGCCGCACAGATGGCAATCACCCCTGATCCAGTACCGACGTCAACAACGCTTACCGGACCGGCCGCGGCCCGGGGGCGCAGGCGGTCGAGCAGCGCTACGACCAAGAACTCGGTCTCGGGGCGGGGGATCAAGACGTCGGGCGTAACGCGAAACGGCAGCGAATAGAATTCGCGCCGGCCGACCAGATAGGCCACCGGCGTGCCTTCGGCTCGCCGCTTCACCAATTCGCGAAAACCGGTTCGCAGAGCGTCGGGCGCCGGCTCGTCGAACCGCGTGTAGAGATCGATCCGAGAGCAACCGGCCGCCATGGCCAACAGCACTTCGGCATCGAGCCGGGGACTCGCGGCGCCGTGAGTCTTCAAATAGTCGGCCGTCCAAGAAAGCAGGCGGCCGATCGTCCAGGTTTCGCTTGATGGCTGCGACATAAGCGGCCCGGGACGAGATGATCGTGGAAACGGGCCCCTCGCCCGGTGGTCAATCGAGCGATCCCATCGCTTGTCGCTGCTGCTGGCGGTCGTAATCCAACAGGGCGTCGGTCAGCGGCTGCACGTTGCCGGCCATGATCGAATCCAGCTTGTAGAGCGAGAGATTGATGCGGTGATCGGTCACCCGATTCTCGGGGAAATTATACGTGCGAATCCGGGCGCTGCGATCACCGGAACCGACCAGCGATTTGCGTTCGCTGGCCCGCTTGTCGTGCTCCAGCTTGTGCTGGTGCTCATAAAGCCGGGTTTTCAGCACCCGCAAAGCCTTGGCAAAATTCTTGTGCTGGCTTTTTTCGTCCTGGCAAGAAACGACAATTCCGGTCTCGTAATGAGTCAGCCGGATAGCGCTGGCCGTTTTGTTGACGTGCTGGCCGCCCGGACCGCTGGCACAAAAAGTGTCCTTGCGATAGTCCTCGGCCTTGACCTCGATTTCGACGTCCTCGGGCTCGGCCATCACGGCCACGGTGGCCAGCGAGGTTTGCAGGCGGCCCTTGGTCTCGGTCTCAGGGACGCGCTGCACGCGGTGACCGCCGCTCTCGTATTGCAGTTCGCGGTAGGCGTCTTCCCCCTCGACCCCCAGAATCAATTCCTTGAAGCCACCCAGTTCGGTGGCGTTCATATCGAGCACTTCCACCTTCCACCCGCGCTGTTCGGCGTGGTGCTTATACATTTCATACAAGTCGCGGGCAAACAGGGCCGCCTCGTCCCCTCCGGTGCCGGCGCGAATCTCCATCACGCAGCGCAGCCGGTTGGCATCCTCGCCGCCGACCGTCATATCGAGCAGTTCGTTCCAAAGCTGCTCGCGCGCGGCACGCAAATCGGGCAATTCGCCCTCGGCCAGGGCCCGCATCTCGGCATCCTTGCCTCCGGCCATTTCCACCGCGTCGGCCACTTCCTGATTCAATTGCTTGAAGCGGCGATACTTGTTGGCCAACTTGGCCAGCGACCCATGCTCGCGCGCAACCGCAGCCATCAGCGGCGAGTTCGATTGCACCGCCGGGTCGAGCAACTGCTGCTCCAGGTGCTCGAAACGGGTCAGTTTTTCTTCCAACGTCTCACGGAGCGACATGACTCTCGGCGCCTTAACGAATCCGACGTTGCCAATCGGCCATTGGAGCGACCAAGGCCACTCGAATGCGAAACCGAATCGCCTCGCGCACGAAATTCGGCCTCTCCCCCGGGCGAACTCGAATCGGCCCGGCGAGGCCGCCCTGTCCATGCCGGCCGGTCGATTGCGGGGCGGCATTAGGCGGCGGGGCAGGGAATAAGCCGGGCGCGGCGATCAACCCGGCTTCCCCAATGAGCGGTGGCAGCTACTCGGCCTTGGCCGGCGCCGCTTGCTTCTTGCCGCGAGTCAGGCTGGCATAGCCGGCACCAGCGAACTTGTTCTTGAACTTCTCGATCCGTCCGGCGGTGTCCACGAACTTCAACTTGCCGGTATAGAACGGATGGCACACGCTGCAGATATCGACCTTCAATTCCGGCCGCGTGCTCCGTGTGTTGAAGCTGTTGCCGCAACCGCACTTAACGATCGTTTCGAAATACTGCGGGTGAATCTCTTTTTTCATGACTCGACCGATCCTCTCTACCTGCTAGGGGCAGGCTTGCCTGCCGACCGCCTTCTGACCGCGAACTCCCCGCCGGGCACATGCTACGCTTGCGGGAATCGCTTATTACCTGGCAACGGCTCCCGCACGGGCCTCGACCCATGCAGAATGCCCGTTTGACTGGCAGCCGAAAACTCGTATTTTACCGATTGCCTCGCCGGCTGCCAAGACGATGCCCGGCCGCCGCGGAAGCGTACAATACTACGGCCCAGAGGCAATTCCAGTTCGATTTTGCTGCCGGGAGCAAACCTGATCCTCTTGTCCCTCGAACTTTTTCAGTCGCGGCCCGCGGCCGCCGGTGATCCGAAATGGAATTAGAAATCGGCGGGCCGTTCTCGAATTCCGCTGTGGCCGCCGAACCGCCGGCAAGCACGATCGGCGTGCTGTTCAGCGGCGGTCTGGATAGCTCGATCTTGATCGGCCACCTGCTCGCACTGGGTGAATCGGTCCAGCCGATTTATGTTGCCGGCGGATTGGTGTGGGAATCGGCCGAACTGGTGGCAGCGCGCCAGCTGCTCAACCGTCTGGCCGGGCCGCGACTCGCACCGTTGGTTGTTCTGGAGATGCCGCTGGCCGATTTGTATGGCCGACACTGGAGCACCGACGGCGGCCAGACGCCCGATGCCACAACGCCCGACGAGGCGGTCTATCTTCCCGGCCGCAATCCGCTGCT
>DATJTR010000048.1:0-4702 GCA_035503215.1 Pirellulales bacterium | reverse complement strand
CCGGCTGGCGATTCACCAGAGCGATATGCCGAGGCGGATGGCCGAACGGCGGGGACAATCGCCGCGGCGATCTCACCTGGTGGATGCCAGATGCGAAGTGAACGGCCGGCGCGTACCCCCCTCGCTTGCGCTTCGGGTTGGTGGAGGACGAGCCGACGATTCGGAGTTTTTGACTTTCCGCGATTAGGACGGCGCGGGCGTAGACGAGCGGCGGCCGAACAGCGAATAGAGGGCGGGCAGCACAACCAGGGTCAGCACGAGCGAGCTGATCACGCCGCCGAAGACGACCGTGGCCAAGGGGCGCTGCACTTCGGCCCCGATGGCCGTGGCCAGCATCATCGGCACGAAACCCAAGGCTGCCGTGGCGCTCGTCATCAGCACGGGGCGCAACCGGAGCAGTGAGGCTTGCTCGATGGCTTCATCGGCGGGCACCCCATCGGCAAACAATTTGCGAATGTACGAAACCAGCACCAGGCCGTTGAGCACCGCAATGCCGAACAGGGCCACGAAGCCGACGCCGGCCGAAATGGAAAACGGCATGCCGCGCACGGCCAGCGCCAGCACGCCGCCGACGACGGCAAACGGCACGCCGCTGTAAATCAGCAGGGCGTCGCGCCACGAGCCGAAACTGGCGTAGAGCAGGGCGAAGATCAAGACGCCGGCCAACGGCACGACGATCAAGAGCCGCCGTTGGGCCCGCAGCATCTCTTCGAACTGGCCGCCCCAGGCGACCGCGTAGCCCGGCGCCCAGGAACGGGCCAGGCGATCGACGCGCTGCTGGGCTTCGGCCACGAACGAGCCGACGTCGCGGCCGCGGATGTTGCACTGCACCAGCGTGCGGCGCTGGCTCATTTCGCGCGAGATCGTGGCCGGCGTGCTGACTTCGACGATGCGGGCCAGCCGGGCCAGCGGCAGGCGGGCCCCGCCCGCGGTGCAGACGAGCATTTCGCCCAGGGCCTGCGGATCGCGGCGATAGGGCTCGGCCAGTCGCACGACCAGCGGAAATCTGCGTTGCCCCTCGCGCACTTCGCCGGCCTGGGGCGTGCCCAGGGCTTGAATCGTGGAGAGGACGTCGCGGCGAGCGACGCCGTAGCGGGCCGTGGCGTCCGCGTCGATTTCGATTTTCAGCACCGGCAACAGCGAAAGTTGATCGGTGGCCACGTCGACCGCTCCGCGCATCGAACGCAGCTCGGCGGCGACCTGCTCGGCATATTCGGTCAGCCGCCCGAAATCGTCGCCAAAGATTTTCACGCCGACGTCGCCGCGGATGCCGGCGATCATTTCGTTGACGCGCTGCTCGATGGGCTGCGTGAACAAAAGTTGCATGCCGGGCAGATCGGCCATCACGGTTTGCATCTGGGCAACCAGCTCATCCTGCGTGCTGGCGCGTTTCCATTGGTCGAGCGGCCGGAGGGTGATGAAGACGTCGCTCTGGTCGTAACCCATCGGATCGGTGGCGACTTCGGCCCGGCCGGTGCGGGTCCAGATGTGGTCGATCTCGTCGGGAAAACTCGCCAGCAGCAGTTTTTCGATCCGAGCGCCGTAGCGGACCGATTCGTCGAGCGAGACGTCGGCCAATCGCTGCGTGGCAATGACCAGGGCGTGTTCGCTGAGCCGGGGGATGAATTCGGTCCCCAGCCGCGTGGCCAGCAGCGCCGTGGCGCCGAGCAGCAGCGTGGCCAGGCAAAGGACCAGCACGCGATTTTTCAGGGCCAGCCGGAGGACCGGCCGATAGAGCCACTGGCAGACGCGCACGGCCCAGGGGTCGCGCTCGTGCGCCCGGCGGGGCAAGAACGTGGCGGAGAGAGCCGGAATCAACGTGAGCGACAAAATGAGCGAGCCGACCAGCGCGAACAGCACCGTCAGGGCCATTGGCCGGAACAGCTTGCCTTCGGTTCCTTGCAGGGTGAGGATCGGCAGGTAGACGATCATGATGATCAGCTCGCCGAACATGGTCGGCGTGCGGACTTCGAGGCAGGCTTCGCGGACGACTTCGGCCCGCGACTCGCCGGCCGGCGCGGTGGCCAGGTGACGGACCGAGTTTTCCACCACGATCACGCTGCTGTCGACGAGGATGCCGAAATCGATTGCCCCCAGGCTCATCAGGCTGCCGGCGATCGAAGCTTGGGCCATCAGGCTGCCAGCGAAGAGAAAGGCCAGCGGAATCGAGGCGGCCACGATCAGGCCAGCCCGCCAGCCGCCGCCGAGCACGAACAGGGCCGCTACGACTAGGATCGCCCCGTGCAGCAGATTGTCGCGGGCCGTGAGCAGCACCTTGTCGACCAGGTCGGTGCGGGCGTAAACCTCTTCGATTTCAACGCCGGGGGGGAGGATCTTTTTCACTTCCTCCATTTTCTGCCGCAGCCGCTGGGTGATCTCGCGGCTGTTTTCGCCCAGCAGCATGAATCCCAGGCCCAGCACGACCTCGCCCCGGCCGTCGGCCGTGACGGCGCCGGCCGGAATCTCGTGGCTGATTTCGACCGTGGAAACATCGCGCACGCGGATCGGCTGCCCGTCGTAGTTCCGCAGCACGATGTCGGCGATTTCGGCCTCGTTGGTCACCAGGCCCACGCCTTGAATGAGCTGTGTCTGCCCACCGCGCGAAAGGTTGCCGCCGCCGACGTTGGCGTTGTTGCTGCGGAGGGCCTGGGTGACGTCGTCGAGCGTCAGGTCGTATTTGGCCAGCAGGGCCGGATCGAACAACACGTGATACTGCTTTTCATAACCCCCCCAACTGTTCACCTCGGCCACGCCCGGGACCGAACGCAGATGGGTTCGCACCAGCCAATGCTGAATCGTACGCAGCTCGGTCAGATCGTAGCGATCGCTCTTGAGCAGGTAGTGATACACTTCGCCCATGCCCGAGGCGATTGGCCCCAGCTCGGGCTTGTGCAGGCCGGCCATGTCGGGCAGTTCGGCCACGGTCAGCCGCTCGCTCACCAACTGCCGGGCGCGAAGGATGTCGAAACCGTCCTCGAAGATGGCACTGACTTGCGACAGGCCAAATTTCGACAGCGAACGCACTTCTTTCAGGCCGGGCAGGCCGCTGATCACTTGCTCGATCGGATAGGTGATTTGCACCTCGATCTCTTCCGGCGCGAGCGCCGGCGCCATCGTGTTCACCTGCACCATGACCGGGCTGGTGTCGGGAAAGGCGTCGATCGGCAGACTCGCCAGCGACATCACGCCCGAGGCCACCAGCGCAGCCGTGAGCAAGAGCACGATGGCCCGGTGTTCGAGGCTGAAGGTGATGATGCGGTTGAGCATGGCTGAAGGTCTTTGACGCCGGTTATTCGGCCGGGCCGAGTTTGTCTTTGTCCAACTCGCTACGCAGCAGGTAGCTGCCCGTGGTGACGACCGTTTCGCCTTGCTCAACTCCGGTGAGCACTTCCCACACCCCGGCTAGCTTGATGCCGACGGTGATCGGGCGGACGGCGAACGCCGTGGCGGATTGCTGGATGAAAACGATCGGCCGGCCGCGGAACTGCTGCACGGCTGCCACGGGCACGACGAGCCCTTCGTGGGGCGAACCGACGGCGATCGTGCCGCGGCCGTACATGTTCGCCCGCAGGGCTTGGTCGGTGTTCGTCACTTCGGCCCGCACCTGCGTGATGCGGGTGCGCGGGTCAACCTCGGGATTGATCCAATCGACGCGGCCGGTGAAGTCGTGGCCGGCGAGGCCATCGGGGGCGAAGGCGACCTGTTGGCCCAGCTGCACGCGGCCAATGTCGGCTTCGTACAAATTCAGATAGACCCACATCGTGGCCAGATCGGCCAGGTCGAACAGCGGCGCGCCGCGCTCGACCAGCGCGCCATCGACGGCGTGGCGGCCGACGATCGTGCCGGCCCAGGGGGCGACCAGCGGCAGCTCGGTGGTGGTTTCGCGATCGACGACCAGCGAGTTGATTTCGTCGCTCGAACAGCCGAGACTCACGAGTTGCTGGCGAGCGTTGGCAGCCGTGATTTGTTGCTGGGCGAGCGCGGTTTGGGCCTCGCGCAGATTCTTGCCGGGCACGGCCTCGTCGGCTGCCATGCGTTCCAGGCGCGTGGCGTTCCATTCCAATTGCTTCTGCTCGGTCATGGCATTGATGTAGGCCGCCTTCATGTCGCCGAGTCGAGGGCAATCGATCACGGCCAGCGACTGGGCCGGCGTGACCGCGGCGCCGACGTCGACGCCGATTCGTCCGACGATGCCCTCGGTGCGGGCACGGAGCTCGACGTAATGATTCAGGTTGAAGGCCACGCGGCCGCTCGCGGCCACGGTTTCGGCGATCGCTTGCCGTGCGACCGCCACGAGCTCGATGCCGAGCGATTTGGCCACTTCGGGCGAAGCCAGGCGGACCTCGGGCGGTGGCGGGCTGCCGTTCGCCGCTGCTTCGGTCGGCAGCACTGGATCGCTCGGCTTGGTGGCGTTCACGTCAGCCTGGGACGAGCCAGCGTGGGTGGAATTGCCGGCCCGCGGGAGAGCCGAAAGCGGAATTGCAACTTTGGCTTCCCAGCCGAACCAGGCGGCCGCGGCCAGGGACAGCACGACGCCGGCAGCGGCCAACGCAACCAGCAACGTGCGGGTGCGGTTCGGGCGCGCAGCGGGCGCGGCAGACGGATCACAAGCAGGCGTCGACAAAGGATCTTCCCCCAGGAAACCGTAAGTGCGCGCTAGGCCACAAGGCTGCGCGGTCCGTTACGCACGGCACGCCAGTTT
>DATJTR010000047.1:0-3646 GCA_035503215.1 Pirellulales bacterium | reverse complement strand
ACCGCGGCCGCGCTTTATGGGGCCAATGCGAGCGGAAAAAGCAATGTTCTGTCGGCGCTTTTCTTCATGCGCGAGGCGGTACTCCTCTCAATGCGTGTATGGGACGCGAAGGGAGGCATTCCGCGCACGCCGTTTGGGTGGGGATCGAAGCCGGGCGAGCCGTCGACATTCGAGGTGACTTATATCCGAGAAGGGACCAAGTACCAGTACGGATTTGTCGTGGACGATACGTTAGTGGCCGAAGAGTGGCTTTATGCGTGGCCGAATGGACGCAAGCAAATCTGGTTCGAACGCGAAGGCGACAATTTCAGCTTTGGTTCGTCACTGGAAGGCCAGAATGAAGTAACCAAGAAGGTTACTCGGGGCAATGCCCTGTTTCTCTCGGTCGCCGCTCAGCTCAACCAGCAGCAGCTATTACCCGTCTTCGAGTGGTTCCGCGATATCTCGCCCGTGAATGTCCATGATCGCAGCGCGCGCAGTGCGTCGGAGCTAACATTCGCCTGGGAGACACTCGGCCCAACCGACAGGCTGTTACGAGAATTGGAGTCGGGGCACAGCTCGAATATCATGCACGCCATGCTCCTGCGGCTTTTAAAGGAGGCAGACTTCGGTATCGTCGACCTGAGAATCATCGAGGGTGATGAAGGGACGTCACTGGGGGCGAGCAGCGCCCGGATGCAGCTAAAGCATCAGTCGGACGACGATGGTTCGTGGATCGATCTCGACGAGGAATCCGGAGGCACGAAGGCGCTTTCGGGAATGGCGGTCCCCATTTTCCGAACGCTCCAGGGCGGCAATCTGTTGCTGGTGGACGAGCTGGAAGCGAGCCTTCACCCGCTACTGGCACTCGCGATCCTGCAATTGTTCAACAACCCGAAAAGCAATCCACGGAACGCTCAGATCGTTTTCACGACTCATGACACCAACCTGCTGGGCGGAATTGTTGGCGACGCCCCGTTGAGACGCGATCAGATTTGGCTGACCGAGAAAGGCAAGGATGGCGGGTCAAGACTATACCCGCTTACGGACTACAAGCCGCGAAAGCATGAGAACCTCGAGCGCGGCTACCTGCAGGGGCGATACGGGTCCGCCCCGTTTCTCGGCGACATGGGATCGATCGCCAGGTGAACACCGATGCGGAAACGGGATCGCGATCGCCGCCCGGCACGAGCACCAGCGCCGAGGAAGCCAAAGCCCCGCATCCTTGTCGTCTGCGAGGGAGAGATCACCGAGAAAGAGTATATCGAGGGATTTGCCTTCGCGAACCGGAACCGTCTCGTCGACGTGGAAGTCGAGCCGGGTTCGGGTACTCCGCTAACCATTGTGAGGACCGCGCGCCGGCTCCGGCGACTCGCAGAAGCACGGGCGAAGCGGGAGCGAGACGTCAACCTTCGTTACAACCAAGTGTGGTGCGTCTTCGACGTCGACGAGCACCCGCATCTCGCGGATGCGAGACAAACCGCGCTCGACAACAAGTTCCGGCTCGCAATCTCACATCCATGCGTGGAGCTTTGGCTGTATCTGCACTTCGCGGATCAACCTGGCCCGCAGACCCGGCAGGATATGCTGCGACGGCTCAAAGAGCATGTTCCTGACTTTGATAAACACGTTGACTATCGTGACTACGCCGCCGGCTACGAGCAGGCAGTGAAGCGCGCGGAAAAACTCGAAACTGCCGCGGTCGACGCGAGTGAGCCCGACCGCAATCCAACCACCGGCTTTTGGCGATTGACGGAAAGCATCCGCAAAGGAAGCTAATAGTGCCCGCTTGCGCTCTAGCACTCGAGAGGGGCAGAATCGACGCAAGTCGAAATCTTCCTTTCCGCCTTGGCGCGGCCGGAGACCGCGAGCAAGGGCCGGCGCGGCGAGCGGTTACACTCTAAAAGCCATCTTCGCGATTGCTGTTTAGACGCCCTCACTTGCGTCCGAATCCGCATTTTCACCCCGCCGTTCATCCTATACTTATAGGCGCGTTCGCTGCGGCAGGGAGCGGCCGAGGCGGCACGGTGGAAAACAAAAGACCGCCGGCCGAGCGGCGGCAACTGGCCGGAACGGCGAACGACTTTCATCCCAATTTCTTTCGGTGAGGAAAAAGAATGATCCGCGGCAGAGCCCCCCTTTTTGGCCACGGGCCGAGAGGGGCTGGTCGACCGAAGGTAATCGGTCGGCCGCGCCGCGTGCCCAAAGAGCGAAGCCGAACGGCGGCCTGAATGGGCCAAGCGGCGCGACGGGCGAAACTTTTTCCTCTGCATATGGGTCCGTTGGAAACCGTGTTCATTCGGCTGGTCCTGTGGATCGGACTGCCGCTATTGCTCTTCTCTCTCGCAGTGGGTCCTCGTCGGCTGTGGCGCCAGGTGAAGTTTGCCTGGCAGTGGTTCAACAAGCGGCGGATGGATCCGGAAGAGATTCTGACGCACGTGGTGCGTCAGCACGAAGAGCACGTCGCCGCCTTGAAGAAGCTGCTGGCCGAAGAAGAGACGGCCGAGGCCGGCATCGTGGCAAACCTGCGGCAGAGCGAAAGCAATCGGCCGCAACTCGAAGAGCAAGCCCGCGAGCTTTCGGCGCAAGGTGACGAACTAGGCGCGAAAGCGGCCCTCTACAAGCTGAGCCTGGAGCGGGCGGCGCTGGAGAATTTCGCCGCGCAGCTCGCCAAGCAGCGCGAACTGATCGCCGACACGCGACGCCGGCTGTACGAACTGGAACTGCAACTGCGGCAGTACGAAGTCGGCCGCAACATCCTGCTCAGCCAGTTGGCGGCGGCCGAAAAGGTCGAACAGCAATACGCCATCGTCCGCCAGTTCGATCCGTTCAACGCGGTGGCCAACTGGCAGCGGGCCGAAGGGCTGGTGCAAGAGAAATCGCTCAACGCCCGGGCCATCGAACGGGTGTACGTCGATACCAGCGATGCAGTCGGCTTGTCGAGCAGTGGGCTGAGTGTCGATCGGGCGGCGCTCGAGGCTGAATTGGCCCGCTTGCGCAGCGAAGCCCGCAAGGCCGGCGCGAACGACAAGCACGCAACCAACCCGGCCACGAACGGCACGGCCGGTGAGCGGGCGGCGACTTCGAACCTCAGTGAGCCGAACACGATCGAGCCGAACGGCGTGATGCCGAGCCCCGCGGCCGAAGCGTTTCACAATGGCGAATCGCCCGAGCCGCCGGAACCTCCGCCGCTGCCGCACGGCAGCGTGATCCATCTCGACCGGCCGCGCTAAGCGACTCTCCATGCGGCCACACGAACAAGAATTCGCAACCTTCCGATAGGAATGATCTCTATGACCAACGTGTTCAAAACCGCCCGCTTCTGGCGCATCGCCGCCGTGGCCCTCGTGGCTTTGGGCCTTGTCGACCAGATTTGGCAATGGGAAGTCGAGCGGGTCGAAGTTCCGCCCGGCAAGTTCCTGGTGCTGATCCATCGCTGGGGCAAAAACCTGGCGGAGAACCAGATCATCGCCCCCGATTCGTCATACAAGGGAGTGATGCGGGAAACGCTGGCCGAAGGGCGGCACTTCATCAACCCGGTCTTCTGGAGCCACGAAATCCACGACATGACTCGCGTGCCGGTCGGCAAGTGCCTGGTGCTGACGAGCAAGGCGGGCAAGCCGACGGCGCCGGGGCAAGTGTTGGCCGAAGAAGGCGAAGCGGGCAT
>DATJTR010000046.1:0-25389 GCA_035503215.1 Pirellulales bacterium | reverse complement strand
GGGGGCGGCGTGGCTGGCGGCATTTGCGCTGCTCGTGTTTTCGCTCGTCACAGCCCGCTGGCTTGGGGCCGGCGTGGCCGCGGGCGGCTTGACGCTGGTGGCCTACGAGATACACGTTTTCCGCCGCGCGGTGGCCCGGCGAATTACGCGGCGTGCGGAGTGAGCTTCCATAGGATGGCACCGCCCACGGCAAGTAAACTTCCCGGGTGCGGCGCGTCGGCACTCGCTGGGCCGATTGCGACGTGCGCCACCACACGCGGCGCCGGCTAAAGATCGCCGGGCCGTAGCGGGGCGCGGGCGCAATGCCGCACGCGAGATATCCGCACGTCACGACCCACAATCTCGAACACGACTCGATAGACACCCGGGCGCTTGCCGACGAGCAGTTCCCGAATCTCGCGGCCGATTTCGGACGCCTCCGGTGCAAGTGGAAACCGCTCTGGCATCGTCTCCAACGTGCCAATCGCTGCCCCCAAGCGTGCAAGCCAGCGCGCTCCAGCCGACTCAGCGTTTTTCTGGCGAAACCAAAGCAGCACCTCGTCGACATCGCACTCAGCGGCGGCGGTCAGGCGGACCCGGTACGTCTTCGGTCGAGTCATCTTCGATACGTATCCCGTGCTTCTTCGCGAGTGCCCGCAGTGCCGCGCGCGCGGGTTTCATCCTTCCTGCGTCGGCGTCGGCCAGACCAGCACGAATTGCTGCAACTTCCTCTGCCCGTTCGGCTCGAGCGACGGTGTCGACGAGTCTCTGGTACGCCCCAGCATCCTGCACCACGACTTCCGCCGTGCCGTTCACCGTCAGGACGAGTGGTTCGCCGGTCCTATGGAGCTGGGCTAGGTACTCCGCGGTGCGCCGTTTGAAATTCGTGAGCGAGTCGATGCCGTTGGCAACGTTGAGCATGGTCGAGACTCCAGCATTGAATTCGATCCTTATTCAATGCTAGCTCGGCCAAGTTCTACTCGGCAAGCCGATTTTCTCCCGCCTCACTCTCGCCCCCCCGAGATTCCGCCGCGTAGCCAGCCCACCTTGATGCAAAACGCCGGGCTCGTAACCACCCAAGGCTACCCTGAACCCCCTCCCTCGACCGCTTCGCCCTCCTCGCATTTTTCGACAAGCCGCTGCACCGCCTTCAAAATCATCCTCTCGACATGATCGTGGTCGCTGTCGGCGTCGAGGTACGCCTCCCTCGCCGCTGCGGTAACCGACTCGCGGCCCCGCCTGATTGCCGCACGTTCGAGATCCTGCTGTCTCTCCATCTCCCGCCTAATGACCTCGCTCATCCCCACCAACGCCCTCGTCCTGTCTGCCGCCACCATCGCCTCAGCGATGACCAGGAAATCCGGGTAGCCCAATGTCACCTCGATGTCCGTCAGCCCCCCGCCTTTAGACGGAATGGTGAATCCGAGTTCGAGGGCACCGGGGCGCGCCCGCAAGTCGACCGATTCGGTCGCGTCGCTCCAGCTTCGCGCCGTCCGGCCGGACCGGCGGACTCTCGTCGATGTCAATGCGCTCATCAGTTGCAGTCCGCATGATGAAAAACATCAGATACCATCGAAATATTAGCGATCACAGGCAGACAAGGCAAGCGGATCGCAAGTAATTTTACCTCAACACAGCGCGCGCAGTGATCTTCGGTGGCTTCCAACTGGTGCTAGCTTTTACGCCACGCGGTGGACGCGGACCATGTTGTGGGCGCCGGAGCCGAGGCCGACGCCGGCCACGAGAACCACGTGGTCGCCCGAGTGCAGCCGGCCGCTGCGCAGTCCCCAACCGACGACGAAATCCAACAGATCGTTGCTGTTGGCCGTGGGGGCGTCGGGCAGAGGCAGAATTCCCCAGAGGAGCGACATCTGCCGCAGGCATTCGGCCGAATCGCTGACGCCGACGATCGGCGCATAGTTGCGCTGCTTCGACAGCGCCAGGCCCGTGGCGCCGGAATGGCTGGCCACGACGATCAGCGCCGCCTTGATCTCGAAAGCGATCTGACCGGCCCCGTGCACGACCGCGCGGGTGATGGGGTGCAGCCCGGTCACCGCGCCGGCCGGCGGCAGCGGCGGACGATCGCGATACAACTCTTCGGTGGCCAGGGCCACCTGGTTCATCATTTCGACCGCTTCGCAGGGATATTGGCCGATGGCCGTTTCGCCCGAGAGCATGCAGGCGTCGCCGCCGTCGATGATGGCGTTGGCGATGTCGGTGACTTCGGCCCGCGTGGGCCGGCGGTTGGTCTGCATGCTTTCCAGCATTTGCGTGGCGATGATCACCGGCTTTTGATGGCGTTGGCAGGCTGCGATGATCTGCTTTTGCACGATCGGCATGCGGGCCACGTCGATCTCGACCCCCAGATCGCCCCGAGCCACCATCACGCCGTCGGCCGCGGCGACGATTTCTTCCAAGGCCGCCAGGGCCTCGGGCTTTTCGATCTTGGCGATCACCTGGGCCGGCGAGCCGCGCTGGGAGAGCAGGTTTTTCAGCTCCCGCACGTCGGAGGCCTGGCGGACGAACGAGAGGCCGATGAAGTCGATGCCGTTTTCGGCCGCCCAGCGGGCGTGGTCGCGGTCGTCGTCGTCCATGGCCGGAGCGCTCAGCTTGGCGCCGGGCAAGTTCAACCCTTGGCGGCTGCGGACCAGGCCGGGCTGCACGACGCGGCAGCGAACGCGATCCTTGGTTTTTTCTTCGACCAGCATGCTCACCGCCCCGTCGGCCAGCATGATCGTGTTGCCCGGAGCGACTTCGTCGACCAACAGCGGATAGGTCGTTACCAGTTCCTCGGGCGTGGCGGGTTGCTCGCCACGGATGAAGACGTAGGCGTCGCCGAGGCGACAATCGATCTGTCCACCAGGCAATTCGCCGAGGCGGATCTTGGGGCCGGCCAAATCGACCAACACGCCGACCGGGCGCTTCAGCTCTTTGCTGACCGTGCGGATCGCGGCCAAGGTTTCGGCGTGATAGGCCAGTTCGCCGTGGGCCATGTTCAGGCGAAACACGTTCGCCCCGGCCAGGATCAGGGCCGTCAGTTTTTCCGGCGCGCGCGAGGCGGGGCCGACGGTGGCGATGATCTTAGTGCGGCCGTGGTGTTTGAGCGCGAGGCCATCGGACACGGGAACAACCCTCCCTGAGTGGCGTGCGAAAACGTGTGCGCCGGATTCACGAGCCAATCCGTTTGGCTCCGCCTAACCTTCCGCCTGATGCTTCAGCCGCCTGCTCATCGCGCCCCCCATTTGCCACGGGCGCCGCACTCTGAGCCGATTGACCGGCGCCGCGGCAGCACGCGACAATGTTGGCAAACGTAGCGAAGTGGCTGGCAATTTGCCAGAGGCAATCGCGCCGCCCGTCGGGCTGGTCGAACATGAGATTTTCAAGAGGAAACCGCCGGGAAGTCACTGCCGGCAAGGGATGCGCGCACGAGCGAACGAAGGGACTATCCCCCCGATGGAGATGAATGCGGATGCGCGGCCGGCACGCCGCGGTGGCTGGCGGGGATTTTGGATCGGCGCCGTGGCCGGGCTGGCCCTGATGCTGCTGGTTGCCCTGCCGGCAACCCAGTGGCTGCGCGGCGGCGGCAGGCCGCGGTTGACCCAGGCCGCCTACGACGAAGCGGGGCGGCGATGGGACGAGCGTGGGCCGAAGAATTACAATCTCGACGTCGCCGTGACCGGCAACCGGCCCAGCCAGATCCACGTCGAGGTGCGGGACGCTCAGGCGGTTCACCTGGTGCGCGACGGCCGCGAGCCCCAGCAGCGGCGGACCTGGTATTACTGGACCGTGCCTGGAATGCTCGACACCGTGGGGCTGGAATTGGAAAAAGTCGACGACGCGGCGGCCGGTTTTAGCGCCCCGCCCGGCTCGCAGGTGATCTTGCGGGCCGAGTTCGATCCGACCTACGGCTATCCGGCGAGCTATTCGCGCGTCGTGGCCGGGCAGAACCTGGACATGGGCTGGACGGTCACGCGATTCGAAGTCGTCGCACCGGAGCAGACGGCAGAATGATTTTCGATCGTCGAGGTATAGGTATTTGAATTACAAAGAGAATCGAACCACGGGGAGAGCGTACCAAGGAAAAGAGAATTGAACCACGGAGGACGCAGAGGAAACGCTGAGGGGAAGACAACGACGCTGCTTTTCAATTCTTAAATTGTGTACTGATTGTGTATATGATTTTCTGCTTAACTGGACGATCGCGGCACGAGTCGGTTCGCCCTGCGCACGTGCTTCTTCCTCTGCGTACCTCTGCGTCCTCTGTGGTGGAATTTCTTCTTCATCGTTTCCGCTGGTCCCAAGACTCCTTTTTTAGCTGTTGATTGCGGAGTTTGGCGTGCACGAAATCTTCATGCGGATGGCGCTCGAAGAAGCGCAGGCGGCGCTGGAAGAAAACGAAGTGCCGGTCGGCGCCGTGATCGTCCACGACGCCACGGTGATCGCGCGGGCGCACAACCAAAGGGAGACGCTGCGCGATCCGACGGCCCACGCCGAGATGATCGCCATCACCCAGGCCGCCGAGTCGCTGGGCAGTTGGCGGCTGGAAAACTGCACGCTCTACGTGACGCTGGAGCCCTGCCCGATGTGCGCCGGGGCGATCTTGCAGGGACGGATTCCAAACCTGGTTTACGGTGCCAGCGACCCCAAGGCCGGGGCGGTGCACTCGCTTTATCAACTGCTCTCCGATCCGCGGCTCAATCACCGGGTGCAAACCACCGCGGGCGTGCTGCTCGACCCCTGCGGGGCGATTCTCACCCGATTCTTCCAAGAGCAACGGCGGCTGGGGAAGAAGTAGGGCGAGCGCACCGGCACACTCAGTAATGGAGGCAGTGGCAGTCGGCTTACGGATTGAGCACGTCGTCGGAAACGGGAGCGGTTTGCCAGCTTTGCAAGAACGTGCTCGGATTCTTCCCTTGCACGACCGGGCCGCTGCCTGGCGCCCGGGCCCAGCCCCCGCGGGGTGTCATCAGTTC
Organism: Pirellulales bacterium; assembly: GCA_035503215.1. Classification (GTDB taxonomy): domain Bacteria; phylum Planctomycetota; class Planctomycetia; order Pirellulales; family PALSA-1355; genus DATJTR01. The sequence continues at coordinate 20,437 of DATJTR010000046.1, read as the reverse complement.
GGCGTAGATCTGATAGGGCGCGTCCTGGCTCATGAAGGCCGTGTGGCCGTCGCAATAGGTCAACAGGAATCCGCCGGGGTGTGCGCTCGAAGGGCGCGAAATCCAACCGGGGCCCAGCGAGGAAAGCCCCTGATATTGTTCGCTGGGATTGTAACCCAAGTAGGCCTGGTTCAAACCCACGGCGGGCGCCCCCGGCGTCGCGGTCCCCTGCATGTCGGGCAGATCTTGCCAGGTCAGTGCGTGGGGATCTTCGAAGCTATCCGGGCAGACGAGTGCGCCGGCGACATTCTGGTAATTGTCCGTTGGGTAGCGATAAAGCAGGTCCGGAACAAACGAGATGATGTTGACATAGACTTGCCCAATCGGGCTTTGGTCGAACACGGCCCAAAAAGTCGCGTCCATGTTTTCGCCCAGCAGGATGGTCATGCCCCTGCCATCGTACCGGCCGACGTAGGCCAGGCTGGTCTGGACCGGCTGTTGTAGAGCGACGCCGGAATTGGGAATGATGCCAAACGACGCCGGTTGGCTGAAGAACAATCCGTTCTCCTGATAGTCGGGCGGGTAGGAGATGCGGTTGTTCGTTACGGGAAACACGTCGGGGCAGCCAGCGTTGACCACGTAGCTGAGCGGCGCGGCGGCGGGGGCATTTGCGACGACGCTGGCCGCGACGCCGGTCGGCAGCGCTTGGTACGTCGCAGGCTTGGCCGTGTCGCTTGGGCAGACCATCGTGTCGAGATATTGAATGAACGCGTTCCCGGGGGGCCCGGGCAGCGAGCCGTCGGCGTTGTAAATCGACCAGACCGTCGTGCTGCTGCTCGTGTAGATTTGATAAAGATCGTCACGGCCGAGTTGGGACAAGATCTGCGGTGCCCAGCCCGCGAGCAGGTATCCGGCCAACAAGTTCATGGATCCGACGTTCTGGTTCCCGAACGACGGCAGGGTCGTGTTCAGATAGGGCAATCGGTCTTTTGCCATGTCGAATTGGATGATCGCCATGCCGATCTCCTTGCTGTGATTGGCGCACTGCGTGCGGCGGCCACTCTCGCGGGCACGCTGCACGGCCGGAATGAGCAGGGCCAAGAGCATTCCCAGAATCACGATCACGACCATCAATTCGATCATCGTGAAACCACGCGACCTGTCGTGGCGGCACATTGCCGGGGTACCTCCGACTTGGCGGCAGATGAGGACGCCGCAGCGGTGGGAACGAAAGTTTGAACCCAGATTTGACCGAAGCGTTACGGCGCGCAGGTCGGAAACAACGCGCCGACGCCGTTAGACCGCCGTTGGGGATGGGTTCTTGGGTCTTTTTTTTCGCTGGACGCGAAAAAGCTTCAACGCGCCAAGCCGCGGGGATTAGCCCGGCCGAACGGACGATTTTCACGGCCCCAGCGGATCGTCCCAGACCGGAGCGGTTTGCCAGGCTTGCAGTGCGGCCGTCGGGGCGGTGCCGGGGTTGTAAGGCCCGCTGCCGGCCGGCCGGGCGTAGGCCCCGCGGGGCGTCATCAGCTCGGCATAGACCTGATACTGCACGTCCTGGCTCATGAACGCCGTGTGACCGTCGGCGAAGGTGATGTTGAACCCGCCGCTGTGAGCGCTCGATGGGCGGGCGATCCAGCCCGGCGTCGTGATCGTGCTGCCGACGAGCGATTCCAACTGGCCGGGGGCGAAACCCTGATAGCCTTGGTTAAGTCCGATCGTCGGGCCGCCATAGTCCGGCACGTCTTGCCAGGTGAGCGCTTGCGGGTCTTCGAAGCCCGTGTAGGCGGGATTCTCTGGCCCGGGATACTCGTTGAAGGGGCTCAGAATGACCGGGCCATGCGCGATCGATCCGCCAAATTGCGACCAGAAGCTGGCGTCCAGATTCTCGCCGAACAAGATCGTGGTGCCGGTGCCATCGTAGCGGGAGACGTAACCCAGGTCGGTGTTGATCGGCGCTTGCCCGGCGATTGCGGACCAGGCCTGATTGAAGAACAGGCCGTTTTCCTGATAGTCGGGCGGGTAGGGAACGCCGGTCGCCTGACTGGTGTAGGGGACGATGTCGAGGTAGCCCGCGTTCGCGGCGTAGCTCATGGGGGCAAACACGGGCACGTTGAGCCACTGGGCGTTGGGCAACGTGGTGAGCAATTTTCCGGTGTCGCTCGGGCAGAGGACGACGTCCAGGTTTTGCACGAACATGGCCCCGCTCGGCGTGCCGGTGTTCAGCGTGCCGCTCGAGTTCGCGGCGGTCGCGTTGCTCTGGTAAATGGCGTACAGGTCGTTGCGGCCGAGGTAGGCCAGAATCTGCGGGACCCAGCCGGCCAGAACATAGTATTTGTTCGCGATGTTGTTGGCATTCAGCGTCGCCGGCAGCGTGGTCACCAGATACGGCAGCCGATCCTTGGCCGTGGCGAACTGGACGATGGCGGCTTGAATCTGATGGTTGTTGTTCGTGCATTGCGTACGCCGGGCAGCCTCGCGGGCACGCTGCACGGCCGGAATGAGCAAGGCCAGCAGCATCGCCAGGATGGTGATCACCACCATCAACTCGATCAGGGTGAAAGCGGCGCGCAAAGATTGATGTCGGCGCATGGTGCGACTCCTCCGCAAGCGCAGATGAAAGAGGTGGCCTCAATTCTCCGTCACTGACGTGGTCAGGGCCGTTCCGGAGCCCACCACGTTGCTCATTTGGCGCGAAGCGCCGTGCTCAAGGATTGAGCGAATCGCTCGAAATTGGTGCGGTCTGCCAGGATTGCAGGTATAGCGTCGGAGCGGTGCCTTGAACATACGGCCCACTGAGCGGCGGCCGGGCGTAGGCCCCACGCGGCGTCATCAACTCGGCATAGATCTGGTACTGCACGTCCTGGCTCATGAACATCGTGTGGCCGTCGGCGAAGGTAAGGTTGAATCCGCCCGGATGGGGGCTCGACGGGCGGGAGATCCAGCCGGGGGTTGAAATCCCATTGTTGACCAGCGCCTCTAGCGCGCCCGGCGGGAAGTTCTCGTAACCCTGGTTCAGGCCGATCGTCGGAGGGCCTGGGTTCGGGGTGTTTTGCGCATCGGGCAGATCGATCCAGGTGAGGCCCTGCGAATCTTCAAAGCTGGTGTAACTCGACGCCCCGGACCCGTAGGTATCGTAGGCGGTGAGGCTGACCGGCTTGGTGTTCGTGCCGTTGAAGTAGGCCCAGTAGCTGGCATCCATGTTCTCGCCGAAAAGGATCGTGGTGCCGGTACCGTCGTATTTGCTCACATATCCGAGATCGGTCTTCGGTGCCGCTGGGAAAGTTCCGTTGCCGATACCAACCGACGACACTGCTTGATTGAAGAAGAGACCGTTCTCTTGGTAATCAAGCGGATATGCGGTGTTCGACATCTGATCCACCATTCCAGCGTTCACCGCGTAGCTCAATGGCGCCTGCATGCCGGTGATCGCCGCCCCCGAAAGGGTCTTGTTACCGTCGCTGGGGCAGACCATGAGCTCCAGATTCACGATGAACTGGTTGCCGTGCGGGTTGGTGGCTGTGTAAAGCGTCCCGCTCGCAGCCGCGCTCGCCGTGTTGCTGGTGTAGATGTTGTACAAATCGCTGCGTCCAAGGTTGGCCAGAATCTGCGGCACCCAACCAGCGGCGACATACCAGCTATTGGTGAGGTTGTTCGTATTGAGCGACCCGGGAAGTGTCGATACTAGATAGGGCAACCGGTCTTTCGCGGTGGCGAACTGAATGATCGCGGTCTGGATTTGATTCGAGTTGTTGCCGCATTGCGTGCGGCGGGCCGTTTCGCGGGCCTTTTGCACGGCCGGAATCAAGAGGGCCATCAGCATCGCCAGGATGATGATCACCACCATCAGTTCGATCAGGGTGAAACCGCGCTCTAAAGCGTGACGGCGACGCATGGGAAAACCTCCGCTCTCCTCGCGAGCTGACTGGGATGCCTCATCTTCACAGGAGCGCGGCAGCGACCGTTCCGGCAGGCCGCCAAGTCCGCGCGATCCCTATTGTCCCATAAAACGAGACTTTAGGCTACGGGCGTTGGGATGGGCCTCGGGGTGACACGCCCATTCATGAGCGTGCGGCGCAGGTTCAGGACATCGGTAACAAATCGGGCTCAGAACATGGGTCCCACGCCCATAAATGGGCGTGCCACCCTCAATCCTCAAGCCTCACCGCTCAAGCCTGACGTGATGCACCCAGGCCGGGGGCAGGTTCGGCCAGACCCAGTCGCAAGCGATGCGGCCCTCGGCGAACAGGCCGCACAGGGCCCGGCTGATGCCCTGCAGCCGCTGCCGCTCGGCCCGGCCGCTGACCAGGGAGCGGGCACGGCGAATGGCGATGTATTCGAAGAACGATAGCGTCCCGCCGGGGCGTAGCAAGCGGCGGAAGGCCGAGAGGATTTCTTCGACCGCCGCCACGCTGAAATTGTTCAGCGGCAGGCCCGAGACGATCAAATCGTAGTGCCCCTCGGCCGGCAAGGTTTCGAGCGGCTGATGCAGGATCCGCGAGCGGGACTCGACCGAGCGAAAGGCCGGCTCGCGCTGGAAACGGTCGCGCAGATGGACGACGAAGCGCTCGTTCAACTCGACCAGGTCGAGCCGGTCGTGGGGCGAAAGCCGCTCGACCAGTGCCCGGGTGACGGCGCCGGTGCCGGGCCCGACTTCCAGAATTTGCCGGCCCGAGGTTTGCTGCAGCGATTGCTCGGCCACGAAGCGCGAGAGCGCCGCGGCCAGCGCCCGGCCACTGGGGGCGATGGCGCCGGTGGTGTGATACTGCTGGCGGAATTCGCGCCAAAAGACGCGGTATTGGGTCCACGATTCGGCCATCGACGTCGAGCGCTGCCAAAGGGGGTGAAGGCGGCCATGCCGCCCGCCAAGCGTGTAGAATACCAAACGCCGGCGGCCGGCGAGTTCTTTTTCTACCGGCACGTGCTGGGGGTGCCGAACGTGAGGGTTTCTGGCAATCGAGGAGCGAGCCATGGTTCTACTGGAATTCAACATCACGCCGCTGGGCGGGGGAGAGAGCGTCGGGGCTTACGTCGCGCGGGCGGTCGATGTGATCGATCGCAGCGGACTGAATTATCAACTCCATGCCATGGGCACGACGGTCGAAGGCGAACTCGACCAGGTGCTGGCCGTGATGCAGGGCGCGATCGAAGAGCTGGCCAAGGACTGCCAGCGGATCAGCGTTTCGGCGCGGATCGACTATCGCGCCGGCCGCAGCGGCATGCTCTCGGCCAAGCCGGCCGCCGTCGAACAGCGACTGGGCCGAAAGCTGAAGACGTAGGAGGACTACAGACCACAGGCGGCAGGCTACAGGATCTGCGCGACGGGCCACGCCGGAGCGGCCGAATTAGCGCTTCGGTTCCGCGCCGCGTGCCACGCTACGGCGAAAATCGACGAATCCGTCGATCGCCCTGCTATCGAGTTTCGCCCGTCCGCTTTGTAGTATGCTTTCTGTAGCCCTTAGCCTGTAGCCTGTAGCCTTAAGCCTCCAGCAATGACGTACAAGCAAACGTTCGATCGGGTTGTGCGGCATGCCCGCGAAATCGCGCTCTGGGAGTCGAGCGCGTCGGTGCTGGGTTGGGACGAGCGGACCAAGATGCCGTCGGCCGCGACCGAATATCGGGCCGAGCAGCTTTCGCTATTGGCCGGCACGATCCATTCGCGCCGGGTCGATGCCGAGTATGGTGCCTGGCTGGCCGAGCTGGCCGAGAGCCCGCTGGCGGCCGATCGGACGAGCGACACCGGCGCGACGATCCGGCATCTGAAGCGCGACTACGACAAGCAAGTGAAGTTGCCGCAGACGCTGGTCGAGGAACTGGTGCGCACGGCCTCACTGGCCCAGCACATCTGGCAACAGGCCCGGGAACGGAGCGATTTTTCCGCATTCCGCGACGTGCTGGGCAAGATGTTCGAGCTCAAGCGGGCACAGGCCGAGGCGATCGGCTACAAGCATACGCCCTACGACGCTCTGCTCGACGATTACGAGCCCGACGAATCGACCGCGGCCGTGGAGCGCGTGTTGGCCGAACTGCGCGACGCGCTCGTGCCGCTGGTGGCGGCAATCGCTTCGAGCGGGCGGCGGGCCGACGCGTCGATCTTGTCGCGGCACTTCGCCCGCGACGCTCAAGAGAACTTTGGCCAGCGGGCGGCGGCGGAGATTGGCTTCGATTTCGGTCGCGGGCGATTGGACGTGACGGCGCATCCGTTTTGCTCGTCGCTGGGACCCGACGACTGCCGCATCACGACGCGGTTCGACGAACAGTTTTTCAACTCCGCTTTTTTCGGCATTCTGCACGAGGCAGGGCACGGCATTTACGACCAGGGTCTGCGGACCGATTGGCACGGCTTGCCGCCCGGCGCGGCGATCTCGCTGGGCATTCACGAGTCGCAATCGCGGATGTGGGAGAACCTGGTCGGCCGCAGCCTGCCGTTCTGGCAACATTTTTATCCCCAGGCGCGAACCGTTTTTCCGTCTTTGGCCGACGTACCGCTGGAAGATTTTTATTTCGCCGTCAACCACGTGCAGCCGTCGCTGATCCGCGTCGAGGCGGACGAAGCGACCTACAACCTGCACATCTTGATTCGCTTCGAGCTGGAACAGGCGCTGGTGGCCGACGAACTGCGGATCGACGATTTGCCCGCGGCCTGGAATGCGAAGTATCACGATTACTTGGGCATCACGCCCAGCGACGACGCCGACGGCGTGCTCCAAGACATTCATTGGGCGGCCGGACTCGTCGGCTACTTTCCGACGTATTCGCTGGGCAATTTGTACGCGTCGCAATTCTTTGCCGCCGCCGACGCCGAGTTGGGCGGATTGGGGCAGCAATTCGCCGCCGGCCAGTTCGGCCCGCTGAAAGAGTGGCTGGTCGAGCACATTCATTCGGTCGGCCAGTGTTTTACGGCGGCGGAATTGGTCGAGCGCGTGACGGGAAAGCCGCTCTCGCATCGGCCGCTCATCGCGCATTTGCGCGGCAAACTCGCCCCGCTGTACGGCTTGTAGGGATCGCGGGCAACGCAGCGCGATCGACCGCGCTTGGCGCTTTGGGCGGAAAATCGGCGCGGAAGGTCAGGCTGCCCAATTTGCCAACAGGCCGCGGGGCGTGGCAGCGTGCCGACGCCGAACCGCAAGCGGCGACGATCCTTTCGCTCGATGCGGCGATGGTCGGCCGATAGCGCGGTCGCGCCCGAGGAACGGGACTTGCAGCTCTGAAGGGCAGCAAAAAAACGCGCTCGATCGGCCACCCTTGGTGTAGAATTGCGGGTACCCGGAGCCGCAAGGGCTGGCAGCAATGCGTTCAACGCTGGTTGCTATCGGCTCAGAGGCGCGGGTGCTCGGCTAGGGCAGACGGATTTCGAGCAGATTCTTTTTGCGGAGGCGGGCTATGCAGAGCGCGTTCATGACGGCGGCGAACCAACCTGCCGCATCGCGTCGGGGCATTTCTTGGGTCGGCGTTGTGGCAGCGGTGTTGTTTGCCGCGGCGCTGGTGGGCTGCGGCAAAGATCAAGACGGATCGGCCACGGGCATCTCCGGCACCGGCGCCAGCGTGACCGGCGACGGCGGAACCAGCACTGCCGGCGGCGGTCAAGGGGCCGGGGCGACCGGTACGCAAGGAGACGCACCGGCAGACAATCCCGCCTCGGAAGCCACCGAGCAGCAGCAAAAAGACGAACAGTGACGTTTCCGGCGCTGCAGCAGCGGCGCCAAAAAATCTCAGCGCGCCAGCGGGCCTGTTTCTGGCGCGCCAGCCCCCACGATGCGGGGCAGCAGCGTGATCCCATCTTTTCCAGGCACTGAAGTTGCGTGTTTTCTGTGAGCCGTGAACCGGCTTTGACCCCAGCGGGTTTTCGTCTGTCGGTTCGCAGGCGTGCGGGAATTGAACGATCGCCTCATTTTGTCATCGGCTCACACGACCGTGCGTCCGTCGCTGGCAGTGCGTGAATCGAGTGGGTGAGAATCGAGTTCCAAGAACAAAGAAACGCGGCGCCGAACTGTCGGGTTCGGCCGGTCGTAGATGCGGCATGCCGAGTGTGCGCGGCCGTCAAAGAGAATGAGGTGATTACGGTGAAAGTCGCGATCCTGTCTCGAAAGCCGACTCTGGCCGCCACCGATCGACTGCGCGCGGCGGGGCAAGCCCGCGGGCACGAAGTCCAGGTGATCGACTACCTGCGCTGCTACATGAACATTTCGGCGGTGCGGCCGACGATTTTGTATCGCGGCGAGGCGCTGCCTGAGTTCGACGCGGTGATTCCGCGCATTGGTGCTTCGCACACCGTGTATGGCACCGCCGTGGTGCGGCAGTTTGAGATTTTGGGCGTGGAGTCGGCCAACGGCTCGGAGTCCATTTCGCGGGCGCACGATAAACTGCGCTCGCTGCAGATTCTGGCGGCCGAGGGTATCGGCTTGCCCTCGACCGGCTTCGCCCATTCCAGCCGCGACCTGGCCGGATTGTTGGCCGGAATCGGCAATGCGCCCGTGGTGGTCAAACTATTGGGCGCGATGCCGGGGACGGGGGCGATTCTGGCCGAGACGAATGCCGCGGCCACGAGCGTGATCGAAGCCTTCAGCGGGCTGGACGCCGAAAGCCTGGTGCAAGAGTTCATCCAGGAAGCGGCCGGCACCAGCCTGCGCTGCCTGGTCGTGGGCCGGCGCGTGGTGGCCGCGATGCGGCGCAGCGCCCGCCCGGGCGAGTTCCGCTCGAACCTGCACCGCGGCGGCGAGGCCACGCGGGTCCGACTGACGCGGGCCGAGCGAAGCACGGCCGTGCGGGCCGCTGCCGCACTCGGCCTGAACGTAGCGGGAGTCGATATGCTCGCCTCGCATCGCGGGCCGCTCGTCACGGCCGTGAACGCTAGTCCCGAGCTGGAACGCATCGAAACCGCGACCGGCGTCGACGTGGCGGGCAAGATCTATGAATTCTTGGAGCGGAGTCTGGCCGGCCCGGCGAAGCAGGCCGAGCCCGAACCGGTTGCGGCCAGCGCGCCGCCGGCGCTGTCGATAGCGCCTTCGACGGTCGTTTCGGCCGGGGCGGTTGCAACTGGACGGGCGACGGCGCTCGTCGTGCCCACTGCCGCCAGTTTGCCCGCCGGGAGCACTTTGCACGGGCCGCACATGCCCAGTGGAGCCGGCGCGACAGCGCATGCGCCCGCAACCCATCACGGCGGGGCGGCCAGCGGCACCGCGCGCGGCGTCGATCGTCCGCTGCCGGCCCATGTGGCGATCGCCTGAGGCGGAGATTCTTGGCCCCGCCCGCCACGCCAAGCATTACCGAGCAATTGCGGCCGTAATGTGCTGCGGCAAACCCCTATCCAGGCAAATCGCCATACCGATCGATCATCATCGCATGGCTGAGGACCAGCGACACCGTTCCGACCGTGGTGATTTGGGCGAGAAAGGGCTTCTGAAAGCGGCCCAAGAAAGCGCCGATGGTCGGAATCGCGGCAATGAATGCGGCCGCATTCTGGGCACCGGTGGTGTTCGAGCTGCTAAGCACGAACGTCGCGGTACCCGACCGCATCAGCGCGGCGACCTCTATTTGGCGGGTGCGAAAGCCTTTGTCTTTGGTAAGAACGACCCAACCGCGGCGTCCGACCTCGGGCAGCCAGTCATGATCGGCCGCACGCGACTCGAAATGGTCCTTGTGGATTTCGATCCGCAGGCCGGCTCGGCGTAGCGCCTCGGGCACGTCGAAGCTTCCCAAGCATCTATCGACGAAGAACGTGACCGAATCAAGCTGCTGCGTCCAGCGGGCGTAACTCGCATCGGATCGCTTCTTCGACGTCGAGTTTTTCGCAGCCATAATCTTCGGCCAGATGATCGACCGATTCGCCCGCGAAATAGCGCTCGGCAATGGCCGCCGTGGCCACGTGGACGGTCGCCAACGTCGGCCGTCCGAACGAAACTCGCGGGTCGATGAAGACCGAACGCGGGTTCTCCGCTCCGATCGCGGGCCTGGTGAAAGGATAAAGCCGTGCCACGCGGCCATCGGCACGCTCCAGACGTTCCAAATACTGCTCGATCAGCTCGCGGATAACCGCCTGGCCTTGAGCCGAGACGTCGACCAGCTCACCGTACCGGCCCACGAACAAGCTGATGCCGTTCGTCTCGAACTGGCAATCGACCAGCGGGTGGGCCGAACCGAGCTCCTTGGCCACGTAGTCGATGGCCGCCCGAATTTTGTCCATGCGGATCTGATGGAATCGGCGGCAGGCGCACAGGACGTGCGCCTCGGCAAGATTGACAAACGACAAAAGATGGCTGGCCGGGTCGGCGAGCTCGATGAGCGGCTGAAACCGCTTCTTTCCCTTGCCGGTGGGATAATCGCGCCCTAGCACCCACGAGCGCAGCGTCGCGACCGGCATTCGCAGGTACCGCGCCACCTCAGGAATGCCATAGTTTGGCACCTCTAGTGTGTCACGGTAGCGCAGAGTCGTGGCGGGATCGAATCTGAGTTTGACCATCGTCACAAGGCAATGAAAGATGGGCCGGGACGATCGACAGAATTCTATGTGGCGAAACAAGTTCTGTCAAACCGGCTGCGTCTTGCACTTCAGCGGCGGACGAGGCCGGGAAGGATGTCGATGTCGAGCGATTCGACCAGGCCGGCCTGGAGGCGTTCGAGCGCGATCGCGCCCATCACGGCATTGTCGGTGCAGAGACGCATCGGCGGAATGATGAGCCGGATGCCGCGCGCCGCCGTCGCGCGGGTGAGCGCTTCACGCAGCAGCGTGTTGGCAGCCACGCCGCCACCGATGCAGAGCGTGCCGAGTCCCGTGCGCTCGATGGCCAGCAGCGATTTGCCGACCAGGCAATCGACCACCGCGGCTTGAAACGATGCGGCCAGATCGCAAATGCGCTTGTGCGGAACGTCGGCCAGATCGACCGGTGGCTCGTCGGGAGGCGACAGTCGATAGCGGACGGCGGTTTTCAGGCCGCTGAAGCTGAAGTCGAGCGTCGTCGAATCTCGGAGCAAGGGCCGGGGCAAATCGAAAGCGGCCGGATCGGCTTCGCGTGCCGCGCGGTCGATCGCCGGTCCGCCCGGGAAACCGAGGCCGAGGAGCTGAGCCACTTTGTCGAACGCTTCGCCTGCCGCGTCGTCGATCGTGCCGCCCAGCAGCTCGAAATCGAGGGCCGAGCGGCAGTGATACAAGCTCGAATGCCCGCCGCTGGCGATCAGCCCGACGCAGGGAAAGATCTCTTCGCCGGCGGCCAGCCGGCAGGCGTAGATATGTGCGTGCAGATGATTGATCGCGACCAGCGGCACGTTCCAGCCGAGGGCCAGCCCCTTGGCCGCGGCCAGCCCAACGAGCAGTGAGCCGGCCAGCCCGGGCGTGGTGGCCACGGCCACGGCGGCCAATTCCGGCCCGCGGGTTTGGGCTCGCTCGAGCGTCTCGTGAATTACGGGCAAGATGCGCTCGACATGCGCCCGCGAGGCGAGTTCGGGAACGACGCCGCCATATTGCCGATGGAGTGCCTCCTGCGAGGCGACGACCGAGGAGAGGACTTCGAGGCGGTCGGTGACGACGGCCGCGGCCGTTTCGTCGCACGTGGTCTCGATCGTGAGGATCTTCACGTGGGGCCGCCGATTGGGGTGCTATTGCGCGCGGGCGAGTTGCTGGGTGAGATAGTCGACCGCCTTTTGCAGTTGGCGATCGACGAACGGCTTTTTGTCGGCCGATTTTTCCGCGCCCGGCTTCTCCTCGGCCGGTTTCCGGTCGCCGACTTTCTCGTCAGACGCTTTCTCATTCGGGGCTTTCTGATCGGTGGCGGCCGCGGCCGGCTTTTCACCCTCGGCCGGTTTTTCGGTGGCCGGTTTTTCGCTGGCCGGGGGCCGCCCAACCGCGGGATGGCGGGCCAGCACGTCGCGCTCGTGGCGATCGTGGATCAGGGTTCCCATTTCGTCGTTGCCGACTTTCACTTCGAAACCGTCGTTGGGATGCACGCCCCACTCGTCGGTATCCTTGGCGTCGGGAAAGCGGTGGATGTTTTTGCCGTTGGGGCGCTTGTAGCTGGCGGTGGTCAGCTTGAGGGCGCTGCGGCCGCCATCCATTTCGATCACGTTTTGTACGCTGCCTTTACCCCAGGTGCGTTCGCCGACGACGATGGCCCGATGGTGGTCTTGCAGGCAAGCGGCCACGATTTCGCTGGCACTCGCGCTATAGCGGTTCACCAGGATGACGATCGGAAAGCCTTCGTAGGTGCCAGGTTTTTCGGCGTCCCAGGTTCGCTCGGGGGTATTGCGGCCTTGCGTGCTGACGATCCGCCCCTCGGAGATGAACATGTCGCTGATTTCGATGGCCGAGGTCAAGAGGCCGCCGGGATTGAAGCGGAGGTCGATGATCAAGCCCTTCAGCCCGCGCGATTCGAGATCTTCCATCGCGGTCTTCAGGTCGTGTGCCGTGTCGCGGCTGAAGGCGGTGATGCGGATGTAGCCGATGTGCTGGTCGGCATTGAGCATGAAGTCCCAGGTGTCATCCCCTTTGCGGCGGTCACCACGGACCGTGTCGACGTGGATGATCTCACGCTTCAGCGCGACCGTTTCCGGTTGCTCGACGTCGGGATGCTTCACCAGCAGCGTAACGCTGGTCCCCACTTCGCCCCGCAAGCGGCGAACGCAATCGTCATGCGACAGTCCGGCAATCGACTGGCCGTCGATCTCCAGAATCCGGTCGCCGGCTTGCAGGTGCGCCCGATAGGCCGGGGTGCCGACGAGCGGGCTGGCCACTTCCAGCCCTTCGCGGTCGCGGGCGATGTCGATGCCGATGCCGCCGAACTGGCTTTCGACCGTGCTCTTGAAGCGGCTGATGTCTTCGCGGCCGATGTAGCTCGAATAGGGATCGAGCTTGCTTAATAGTCCGTCGATGGCCGCTTCCATCAGTTCGCGGCGGCTGACCGGTTTGACGTAGTTGCGTTCCACCTGGTCGAGCGTATCGACGAAGGTCTCGAACAGCTCGAAATATTCGTCGTCGACCACCCGCTTGCCGGCCGGCGCCCCAGCACCCTTGGCGGGCTCGGCGGCGGGTGTTTTATCGTCTGCAGCCTTGCCGTCCGCCGGTTTGTCGGCCGGGGCTTTTTCGCCTTGAGGCTTTTCGCTCGCGGCCGGAGTTTCAGCTGCCGGAGCTTTGGGGTCGGGCGTCGCCGCGGGGGACGCGGCCGGGGGAGCGTCGGGCTCGGCCGCGGGGAGCGAAAGAGCCGCCCCAGAAGCAATCGCCAGTGCGAACCAAACGATCATCGACAGGCGGCAGCAGCGCATCGCAGAGACCCTCGGGGACTCAATTGGGGGGCGGAGCGGTGGGAAGGAGGCCGGGTGCGAACGACACAAATCTCACCAGACTCGCTATTTAAATCCAGTATAGGACTGGCGAATTGGGGGGGCAAGAACGTTTCGGCCCCCGGCCCTGGCGACTGCGGGCCGCGATTGCCTTGCCGCCGGCTTTGGGATACCGTTGCCCCCCGCCAGCGCCGAAGGGGGCGATCGGGACGGACAGGCATAGCGAATGGGCGGCCCTGGAAAACATACCCCCAGCAAACCCACCGGCGGCTACGAGTGAAACCGTGAGCCAGATGCCAGCGGAAATCGAGCCGAAAGAACCGCCGCCGGCCCCCCTGCCCCGTTCGTGGCTCTGGCCCCGTTCGGCTGGCCCGTGGCCCTGGTGGCTGGGGCACCATCCCCTCGTGGCACTAGCAATTGCGCTGGCCGTGTGGGGTTGGGTCGACGTGCGCAGCCGCGGGCGGATCGAACCGGGAAATCTGGTCGAACACCGCACCGACTTCACGGTTTACACCGAGGCGGGGGCGGCCTGCTTCGACGGCCGCGATCCTTACGCAGTGACCAATCCGCGCGGCTGGGGCTATTTGTATCCGCCGCTGCCCGCCATTCTCGTCGCCCCCTTGGCCCAGCTCGATCCCGAGTGGCAGGTAACGATCTGGTTTTTTGTCAGTTTGCTGGCGCTCGCCGGGTGTTATCGCGAATTGCGGTTGACGGTCGATTTGCTGGCAGAGTCGATGAGTGATTTGGGGGCGGCGTGGCCCCGCGCGGGGGAGGAAGGGGGACCGTCTCATTTTGCTGCGCAAAATTGGGACAGTCCCCCAGAACACCGGTGCGGCCGCTGGCGAGCCGGGCGCTGGAACGGGGCGCCCTGGCCGCCAAATGGGTTGCCGTGGGCGGCCGCGATCGCGGCGGCGCTGCCGACGCTGAATTGCCTGCAGCGCGGTCAGGTCGGCATCGTGCAGCTGTATTTGCTCTTGGCCGGCTTTCGACTGCTGGCGACGGCCGATCGCCGGGGCGGACAAGCGGGGGCGTGGCGGGCGGTCGCGGCGGGATTGTCGCTGGCCCTGGCGGTGGTGATCAAAGTGACCGCGGCCTTGCCAGTCGGCTTGCTCTTGCTTGAGAGGCTGGCGCACTTTTCTTGTCGGCGGAGCGCCCCCGACTGCACGAGCCCAGAGCCACCCGCCTGCGGCGAGTACCCGCGAGGGTTCTTCGTCCTTGCCCCCTCGCTTGCGCTTCGGGCTACTTGCGTTTCGCGTCATACCGCGACGAAAGGCGGTCCCGCGGCGGCGTGGCGGCGGAGAGAGCGTCGCGGCAGCGCGGGGGGTTTGGCCACTGGTCTGGCGGCCGGCATGGCGCTGTGGCTGCTGGTGGTGCCGGCCTTGGCGATCGGCTGGCAGCGGAATCTGGATTGCCTGGCACGCTGGGCCAGCCTGGTGCCGACCAAGGCCATCGACACCGGGCCAGGGCTGTTTGCCGGCGACTCGTACAGCGTGCGGAATCAGAGCCTGGTCAACGCGGTGCGGCACTTGGGCAATTGGATCCCCGAAGAATCTGGGGGCCCCGGCGATCGTTTGCCATTCTCCGCGCCGAACGATGCGCCGCGCGCGAAGCACAACGCGGCCGTGGACCAGGTGCTGCTCGCGGTGAGGTTGGCCGTGCTCGGCACGGCGGCGCTGGCGGCGGTGTGGGCCGGCCGCCGGCAACTGCCGCTGGCCGGCGCTGCGGTGTTTGGATTGGGAATGGTGGCGACGCTGGTGGTGTCGCCGGTTGCCAGGACGCATTACTTCTTGCTCGTCGCCCCCGCCGTGCTGTTTGCCGCATGGTTCGTGGATCGCGCGGGCTGGCCGCGGCGGGCACAGTGGCTGGCCTGGACGCCGACGGTGCTCGTCGTACCGCACTACCTGTTTCCGGCGGAAGCAGGGCGAATCGGCTGGCTGGGAATCGGGATCGCGGTGTGGCTGATCGCGGCCGGCGCGGCGGTGTGGCTTGCCGGGCGGCGTGCGGCAGACGCGCGGGTGCTGGCGTGGCGGCAACCGGCGCTCGAGGCGCCGGCGCTTACAGCTCAATCCGCGCCGCGTCGGGAGGCGGCTGTTTCTTCCGCTGCTGCCGGATTTGATCCATCAGAAAGCTGATGGCCAGGGCGGTTTGCCGCGTGGCGGCGGTCAGGTCGCCGGCGCCGCGGGCCGTCGAGGCGGCGCTCAAGAAGGTTTCCAGCCGGGGCCAATCGATGAGCCAATTCTGTTCGCGGGCGGCTTCGCGCAGTTGGGCCAAGAGCTGGTTGAATTCGCCCAGCGTCTCGGCGGCCTGCGCGCCGTCGTAGCGGCGATACGGGCCGGCGCCGAAGGGGCCGGAAATCGTGGTGGCACTTTCCTCGGGAGCGGTGGCCATTTGCCGCAGCCAGGCGCCGATCGGCACGGCAACGGCCACGCCCAGGCTGATCGCCGCACCAATCTTGTGGCCGATCACCGCCAGGGCGGCGGCGGTCAAAACGGCCACGCCCAGCACGACCCAACCGGCCAGGGCCGGCAGCGAACTGGTGCGCGGCGGCGTGGGTCGGACGTGAAACGTTTGATCGTCGGCCGTGATCGGAGGGGGCTGGCCGACGCGGGCCACGATGACGGTGACGTTGTCGGGCCCGCCCTGCAAATTGGCCAGATCGACCAGCGCCCGCGCCGCCTCGGCCGGGGCCATGGAGTTGAGGATCGCGGCGATTTGTTCGTCTTTCACTTGTCCCGACAGCCCGTCGCTGCAGAGAACGAACGTATCGCCGGCCGCAAGCGGGAACGGGCCTTCGAGGTCGACCTTGACTTCGGCGTGCGGGCCGAGCGAACGAGTGATGATGTTCTTGGGGATGAAGTTGGCAATGTCGCCGGCAGGCAATTGGCCGGTGGCCATCATTTCCCAAACCAGGCTGTGATCGAAGGTGAGTTGCTCCAGGCAGCCTTGGCGGCAGCGATAGACGCGGCTGTCGCCGACTTGGCCCGCGATTGCTCCTTGCGGCAAGAGCACGAGCACGCTGGTCGTCGTGCCCATGCCGTGGAATTCGGCGTTGGCTTCGCCGCGACCGTGGATCGTGGCGTTCGATTCGACGATCGCCTGCCGCAGCGCCTCGGGAGGCGGCTGGTCGAGCAACTTGTGATAGGTGTGTGGGATGCCGCCGGCGGCCAACTTGCTGGCCAGTTCTCCTGCCGCGTGGGCGCCCATGCCGTCGGCGACCAAAAACAGATGGCCCCGCGAGCGCCAGTTCTGCTGGTCGCTGGCCATGACCACGGAGTAGGAGTCTTGGTTGTTCGAGCGGCGCAGACCGACGTCACTCAGCGCGGCGTGCTCAACGAACGTGAGCCAAGTGGTATCGGATTCGGCCATGGATGATCAGATCGCTAATAGCCCGGTGACCGGAGTCGACTGCCTCTGGCCGCACGAGCCCCGCCCGACGCGTAGGGAAACTGGGCCAGCAGGGCAGCCTTGGATCAATTTCGGCCGCCGGCCGGCGCTTGCTTGTGCCCCTTTTTGCCAGCGGCACGCTCTGGTGTCATTCTAGCTTGCAAGGGTAGCGGCAAGTAGCGGCCCGGACCGGGCTTGCCGCCGGGGGAGCGCCCGGCGGGCATGCGCTGCCAAAGCTCGAGATGGGGTATCCACCCCTGGGGGCGTTTCAATCCCGTGCCTACCACGCCCATTCTGGGCGTGCCACCCTCCGGTCCGCCCAACGCCCCTGCGGCAGGTCCATTCTGGGAGTGCATCCTTTCAACGGTCCCGACCGGGCGCCGAGCGGCCCGTGCCGCCAGAGGTGCGTCGAGGGACCGCGCCGATTCGCTCGGTACGCGTTTCGGTCGGGGATCATTCAGGCCGATTTACCGGCGGCTGCAAGCCGGGAAGCGTAACCGAACAGGCGTTTTAAGTGAGAGAGGCCATTTGCAACCTGGCTACGGCCAGCACTTTGCGCCGCCTGCCAGCAGACCGCGTTGGGACCGGTCGAGTACGGCCGTCGGGGGGAATCAGGCTGGCGGCAGTCGGGTAGGCTCGCATATACTCCGCCCCCGCTGTTCGAGCGCTTTGGGACCGACACCGCCGGCCAATCACGTCTTGCCGCGCGGGTCGTGCGCTTCTGGTGGCCTCGCCGGATCGATCCATCCGGCACGGCATCGAGCTCGCCAGCGATCGACCGAACCTATCTGCCGCATCCTATCTGCATCTGCCGACGATGAGCTGTAAGCCGAGCGACCAATACGTTGCCGCCTGTCCGCGACGCGCACTGTGCATCGCGCTGGCGATCGCGCTATGCGCGGCCGGCTGCGTCCATCGGCGGTTCACGGTACGCAGCAATCCGCCCGGGGCGCGGGTGTTCGTCGACGAATACGAGATCGGCACGACGCCGGTGTCGCACGATTTCGTCTACTATGGGACGCGAAAAATCCGCCTGGTCAAAGACGGCTACGAAACGCTCACGATCTTGCAGCCGATTCCGACCCCGTGGTGGGACCTGCCGGGCATCGACTTCGTGAGCGAGAACCTGGTGCCGACCGAGATTCGCGATCACCGCGTGCTCGATTACCAGATGCAGCCGCAAGTGATCGTGCCGACCGAACAACTGCTGACTCGGGCCGACGAATTGCGCCGCGTGCGGAATCCGAACATCCCCGTGTCGGCGACCGGCCCGGCCGGCGTGCCGCCGCAAGGAACCTATCCCGAAAACACGCTGCCTCCCCCCAGCTTGCCGCCGTCGGGCGCGCCGGGCACTGCACCGCCGGGAACGATGCCGCCGGGAACGATTCCGCCGGGTGCCTATCCGCCGGGCGCGTTGCCGCCGAACACGCTGCCGCCGGGAACGCCCGGGACGACGATTCCAGCGCTGCCGCCGGGGGGCTCGGCCGCGCCGGGTCCGCCGGGTCAGCCGCCGAGCTATTTGCCGCCGGGCTATCAGCCGCGCAGTTTCCAGCAGCCGAATGGCCCGGCGCAGAATTCCGCTCCGGCGAGCAACTGAGCGTGTGCGACGGTCTCAGTCGCGCAGCGCGCCCGGTAAGTTGCCCAAAGCGTGCTTTCCGCTATTTGATGCCCGAGTTGGGCTTGAGCGCGCCGCGGACGCCGAGCGATTCGGGATGACGGGCGATCTTGTCCGAAAAGGCCCGCGCGTCGCGGATGATCGGCTCCAACTCGCGCGTGATGCGCTCGATGTTGCAGGCCGCGGCGTTGAGGTGCTGATAGAGGGCCGGGTCTTTCATCAATAGCCCGATCGTCCCTTGCTGGCGGTTGAGCGCCTGCCCGAACATGACGAACTGCTGCAAGAGTTCGTCGAGATGGCCGACGCTGCTGTCGACCTTGGCGATGAGCGTGGCGCCGTTGTCGCCGAGCGGGGCGGTGAAGCGTTCCAGATTGCCCAGGTTGCGATTGGCGGTTTCGATGGCCGAGCGCATTTCGAGCACGGCATCCCGGGTTTCGGCCATCAGCTCGCGCAAGTTGACCGGGTGCTTGGCGGGAGTGCCATCGGGATTGACGGGCAATTCACCCGGCATGGGGGCTGGGATCGGATTGCCAGCATCGTCGACCGCCGTTTCGAGGGTGCCGAGCACGGAGTTGATGCCGCGCATCGTGGCCTGGAAGGTGTCGATCGCCCGCTCGGTTTTGTTGACGATGCGTCCGAGCTGATCGCCGCTGTTGTCGAGCATCACGTTGACGCGATTGGCCAGTTGCCCCAGCGAGTTGCCGGCGCCGGCGACCGAAGTAATGGCTTCGCCGATATTGCCTTCGAGGTTCTGCAGCATCTGGAGCGGATTCGCGGCCACGGTCCCTTCCAGGTAGTCGTCGTCTTTGAGTAGCTCTTTGCTGGGATGGGGGCCGCCGGGGACGAACTCGAGCATGGCGTCGCCGATGAGCGTGCTGGAGATCCGGCAGCGCTCGTTGGCATGGATGTGGCGGTCGGCGTTGATCGACGCCGTGACGATGACGCCCCCCTCGGTGTGAAAACGCTTGTCGTCGTCGGCGAACCGCACGCGGGACACCTTGCCGATGAGAATGCCATCCTTGCGGACCGGGGTTTCGGAGGCCACGCCGGGGGCTTCGGGAAAATGGATGTAGAGCGTGTAGCGGCCCACCCACAACGCACCCACGTCGTTGAAGAGCAGGACCAGAATGGCGAGGATGATCATCGTGCTGAGCACGACGACCCCCACGCCAAATTTCACGACTCGATCATCCATGATGGCGTGCTATGACCCTTGGCTCAGGCCGCCCCGGCATTGCTGTTGTGATTCAATTTACGCATTTCCATCAGCCGCTCTCCCGCTTCGCCCTCGACGAATTGCGTGACGCGCGGATCGCTGGCCCGATCGATCTGGTCGGCCGTTCCCTCGAAAATGATCTGCGGTTCCCCCGGCTTGAGCCGGCTGAGGGGATAAAACATCACGATGCGATCGCTCACCTTGTGGGCCGTGTGCATGTCGTGCGTGACGACGATGCTGGTCACCGGATAGCGCTGCCGCGTGCGCAGGATCAGCTCGTTGATCACGTCGCTCATGATCGGGTCCAGCCCGGTCGTCGGCTCGTCGTACAAGATCACCTCGGGATCCATGGCCAGGGCGCGGGCCAGGCCGACGCGTTTGCGCATGCCCCCCGAGAGCTCGGCCGGCTTCTTGTGGATGATCGACTCGGGCAAGCCGACTTCGGCCAGGCGGCTGAGCACGATTTCGTCGATCTTCTGCCGGCTGAGATGCTCGTCCTCGTGCAGCGGGAAGGCGACGTTTTCGCCGATCGTCATGCTGTCGAACAGCGCCGCGCCTTGGAACACGAAGCCGTAGCGGAGCCGCTGGGCCGTGAGCTCCTTGTCGCTGAGCGTGGCCAGGTTGCGGCCGTCGAACGTGATTTCGCCCCGCGTCGGCGCCACGAGCGCGATCAGGGTCTTAAGGAACACCGTCTTGCCGCAACCGCTCTCGCCGATGATGGCCAGCGTCTGGCCGCGCGGAATCGACAGATTGATGTTCCGTAGCACGCGTTGCCGGCCGAACGTGACGTCGAGCGCGCGCACCTCGATCAGCGGCTTGGTGTCGGCGGCGGATTGCGAGGCACGCGTGGACATGGCTTTCGGGTCGAGTCGAAATCGGCGGTTGGGTCCGCGGCGAAAAAAAGTTGCCCGGGCAGGGCTCACAGCATGCGGCCCGGATCGGGCCAGATGGCACGGTAGAACGAATCGAGTGCG
>DATJTR010000045.1:0-4076 GCA_035503215.1 Pirellulales bacterium | reverse complement strand
TTTCACCGGCCGGCGCGTCGCTGGCCGGCGGTTCCGATTTGTCCGCTGTTGCTGGTCCGGCCGGCGAAGCGCCGCCGAGGGCGCTGCGGAAGTCGGCGAGCCGCTGGGCGAAGTCGGGAGGAAAGACCAGCACGGCGTCGTAACGCCGCTCGTCCAGCGCAAAGCGTATGTCCTCGGGGGTCGTGCCGCAGGGGGCCACGTCGCCGGCCGCCTTTTGTGCCACCTCCCCCTCCGCCGGCCGCCGACACACGTCAACGTCGAGCAGCTTCGCCCGCTCCGGCTTATTGGGAAACAGGTCGGTGGCGAAATGGTTTTTTTCCACCAAGGGGGGCAAGCCCTCGGCCGCGGGCAGGTCGATCACCAGCACGCGCGTCGGCTGTTCACGCAAGAACTGGGCGACCTGGAAGAAGCTCATTCCCAACAGCGGGTAGAGCAGGATCGGCAGCACCGCGATCATGAACAGCGTCCGCCGGTCGCGGAGCTGATCGCGGATTTCGCGTCCCAGGATTAGTTTGACGTTGGTCCAGCTCATCGTCGGCCACACTCCTCAAGCGGAATGCGCCGTGGATCGCCTTGCTGATCGTGTTCGCGAATCAACCGGAAAAACAGTTCCTCGAGGTCGTTCTCGCGATAACGGTCGCGCAGCTCAGCCAGAGTGCCCTCGGCCAGAATGTCGCCACGATGCATGATGGCGATGCGGTCGCACAGCTTTTCGGCTTCACGCATGATGTGCGTGGAGAAGACGACGCACTTGCCCTGGTCGCGCAGCTCGGCCACCGTGCTCAACAGCGCCCGGGCCACGAGCACGTCGAGCCCGCTCGTCGCCTCGTCGAAAATCAGCACCGGCGGGTCGTGTACGATCGCGCGGGCGATCGACACCTTTTGCCGCATGCCGGTCGACATCTTCGCCCCCAGCACGTCGCGAATGTCGTTCATCGCCAGGCGCGTGAACAAGGTTTCCATCCGTTCCCGCAACGGCTCGGCCGCGATGCCATACAGCCGGCCAAAATACTCGACCATTTCCCAGGCGGTCATGCGGTCGTAGACGCCGGTGTTGGCCGACATGAAGCCAATCTGGTGCCGGACGAGGGACGATTGAGTGACGCAGTCGTAGCCGTTCACCTTGGCCCGGCCGCTGGTGGGCCGCAGCACCGTGCTCAAAATCCGCAGCACGGTCGTTTTGCCCGCCCCGTTGGGGCCGAGCAAACCATAGATCTGGCCGGGTGCGGCGTCGAAACTCACCCCATCCAAGGCGACGAACTTGCCGTTCGCGACGTCGGCATAGTGTTTCGTCAGTTCGTGGACGTGGATCATGGGCGCGGCAGCGAGGGGGGTGGAAAAGCGAGGCAGCCGGTGCGAATGCCTCTTCTAGCAATTGTAGCGGTTGGGCCGCGCAAAGACCGCCCAAACCTCTGGCCGCCAATGCCTCTCGGCCACCTGCAAAAATAGCTTACGGAAGGGGTTTGAGGGGCGGCATTTCCCGGCGCGTTTGCGCCGCGCATGCGGGTCGCAAGGCCGGCTGGAACGGGTGCAGTTTCAGTCAAATAGTTCGTCGCACGGCACACAGGCCGGAGCGGGTCAACGAACCGCTTCAGGAATGCCATACCGCTGCCGCATTCCGCGAATCACTTCATCCAGCGACGCACCTCCATTCCGCTTGATCGATCGAAGGCCTGCGCGAAGGTCGTCCAAAACTTCGGCTCGTTCGCGCGACGATTCCACGGCACCCAGCGGTCGATCGCGGTCGGGCGAGAGTTCTGTGCTCATATCTCGTATTCTCGGCAGGTTGCCCCGCCTGGCGCTCCGGTTCATTCCACCGTCACGCTTTTGGCCAGGTTGCGCGGCTTGTCGACGTCGCAGCCCCGCAACAGCGCGATGTGGTAGGCCAACAACTGCAAGGGGACGATCGTCACCATCGGCTGTAGGAAGTCCTCGACGCTGGGCACCTCGATCACGTCGTCCGCCACGTCGGCCACGCGCTGGTCCCCTTCGCACACGATGGCGATGACCGGGCCGCCGCGGGCTTTGATCTCTTCCAGGTTTGCCATCACCTTGTCGTAGACCATGCCGTGCGGAATGATGATCACGCTGGGCGTGTGCTCGTCCACCAGGGCGATCGGCCCGTGCTTCATTTCGGCCGCCGGATAACCCTCGGCGTGGATGTAGCTGATTTCCTTCAGCTTTAGCGCGCCTTCCAGGGCCGCCGGAAAATTGTATTGCCGCCCCAGGTACAAGAAGTTCGTCGCCTGGTAATACTTTTCGGCGATCCGCCGCACCACCGCGTCGGTCTTCAGCGCCGCGGCCACGCGGTCGGGCAATTCTTGCAGCCGCTCGATCAGCCGGATGCCGGCGTCAAAACTCATGTTCCTCAGCCGACCGAAATACAAGGCCAGCATCGCCAGCGTCACGCACTGCGAGGTGAAGGCCTTGGTCGAGGCCACGCCGATCTCGGGCCCGGCGTGCAGATAAATGCCGCCGTCGGCCGCCTGCGCGATCGAGCTGCCCACCACGTTGCAAATGGCCAAGGTCGGATAGCCCTTGCGCTTGATTTCCTTCAAGGCCGCCAGCGTGTCGGCCGTCTCGCCGCTTTGCGTGATCGCGAACAATAGCGTGCCGTTGTCCATGGGCGGATTGCGATAACGCAGCTCGCTGGCGTATTCGACTTCGACCGGAATCTGAGCCAGGTCTTCGATCAGGTATTCGCCGACCATCGCCGCGTGCCAGCTCGTGCCGCAGGCCGTGAGCACGAAACGATTGGCCGACCGCAATTGCTGCGGCGTCAGGTTCAAGCCGCCGAACACGGCCGTCGCCTCGTCCAGGCTCAGCCGACCCCGCATCGCGTTCCGCAGCGACTCGGGCTGTTCGTAAATCTCCTTGAGCATGTAGTGCGGATAGCCGTCGAGCTGCACGTCGTCGGCCACCAGGTCGAGCACTTGCACGTTCGGGCTGACCGGCTGTTGTTCGCGATCGATCACCCGCAGCCGATCGGCCGTCAAGACGGCCAGTTCGTAATCGGCCAGATAGACGATCCGGTCGGTGTGCCCGGCCAGAGGCGAGGCGTCGCTGGCCAGCCAATGCTCGCCGCGGCCGACACCCACCACCAGCGGGCTGGCATGGCGGGCGGCGATGATCACGTCGGGATAATCGCGAAACAAGATCGCCAGGCCGTACGTGCCTTGCAGTTGGGCCAAGGCCGTGGTGACTGCCCGCACCAAGGGTTCGTATTCGTCTTCGGCCGCTGCCCGTCCGTCGGTCGCCGCGCCGTTGGCCGCGGCTTTGCCCGTGGCAGCGGGCTTGCCACCCGTGGCGCTCGCCTTGCCGGCCTTGGCAACCACGGCCGCGGCCGGAACCTCGTCGTCCGCTTCGGCCAGCTCGCGCTCCAGACAACTGGCGACCAGGTGAGCGATGACCTCGGTATCGGTGGCCGAATGAAAGTGATAGCCTTCGGCCAGCAGCCGGTCTTTCAGCGATCGAAAATTCTCGATCACGCCGTTATGGACCACGGCCACCACGCCGTCGCCACCGATGTGCGGATGAGCGTTGACGTCGGTCGCCGGGCCGTGCGTGGCCCAGCGCGTGTGGCCGACGCCGACATTGCCGGCGATCGGATGCCGGGCCAGCTTTTCGACCAGGGCGTCGATGCGTCCCGCGCTCTTGGTCACTTGCAACAGGCCGTTGCCGGCGGTCGCCACGCCAGCGCTGTCGTAGCCGCGATATTCGAGCCGCCGCAGCCCCTCGACCAAAAACTCGATCGCATCGCGCCGGCCGATATAACCCACGATTCCACACATGCTGGTGGCTCACTCCTTCAGCAATCTGCCGGCCCGCACGCGCTTGCCGCGTTGGCCGCCGCAGACAGGCCACAAAAGATATTCGCGAGACGCATCTTCTGCCTCGCCCCCCAGCCGCGCCCGGGTGCCGCGGTTTTCGCTTGGCGGGCACTCAACTTTGGGACCAGACCTTTTAATGCCCGTCCGAGAAACGCTGGGGACTGTCCCGATTTTGCGCAGCTTGCGAAGCAAAATGGAACTGTCCCCCTCTCCCGCCGGTTCTCGGATACGGGCTTACGCTCCGAG
>DATJTR010000044.1:0-4478 GCA_035503215.1 Pirellulales bacterium | reverse complement strand
TGGGGTAGGCCTGCACTTGCTCGTGGATTCTGAGCGCCTGTTCGGCAAGCTCGGCCGCCTTCTGGGCGGCGCCGCGCCGCAATTGGATTTCGGCCAGATAGGTGAGGCTTTTGGCAGTCAGAGAGGCCTGCCGGCAGCGTTCGGCGAGCGCGAGCGCTTGCTTCAGCTCGGCTTCGCCCGGATCGAGTTC
The DNA here is from genome assembly GCA_035503215.1 of Pirellulales bacterium. Classification (GTDB taxonomy): domain Bacteria; phylum Planctomycetota; class Planctomycetia; order Pirellulales; family PALSA-1355; genus DATJTR01. The sequence continues at coordinate 4,288 of DATJTR010000044.1, read as the reverse complement.
GCCCTTGCGGAGGTGGATCATCGCTTCGAGCTGCAACACCAAAATGCCGGCCGGCTGCTCGAGCAAGTTGTACTTTTGACAAAGATCGTGGGCCTGTTGGGTAAACTGCGCGGCCTGCCCCAAATCGACCGAAACGCTGGCCGGCCCGGTCGGATGCGCCTGGTCTTGCGCCAGGTACAACGAAGCCAGAGCAGTGTAAAAAGGCGTCAGGCCGCTTTCGTCCGCACCGGCCGTGGCACGCTGCACGTCAAGCGCTTCGGCGCAATAGCGGGCGGCCTCGTGGAATTGCCGCTGCGACTTGTAGAGCATGGCCGTGTTGACCAACGTCGTGGCCAAGAGTTCGCTGGCCCGGCGGGTCGCCGGTTTGCCGTCGGAACGGCAGATATCAATCGTACGACGATACTGATCGATCGCGGCCTTATAACGTCCCTGAGCGCTCAGGACTCCCGCCAGATTGGCGTAGACTTCGGCCAGACGCACGTCGTCCTTGGGATAGATCCGCTCGCAAATCGGCACGGCTTCCTCGAGATGCGTAAGCGCTTCGGCGTAGCCGCCGTTGTTGCGGGCAACCTCGGCCAGGTTGTTCAGCGCACGGGTCAACTCCACCGGGGCCGGTGGTATGCGCTGCCGCCAATAGTCGGCCGCGGCCGTCAACAGCGGCTTGGCGCTCGTGGCATCGTCGCGCTTGCCATAGAAAGCTCCGAGCGCCGATTTTGCCCGCCATATTCCGGGGTCGTCGGGCAGCATCGTCTGCTCGCGATGCGCTAGCAAGCGGCGCGTGACGCGGATCGCGTCGTCCCAATCGCCGAGTTGTTGGTAAATGGCTTGCAGGCTTTGGCAATACTGGGATTGCCGTTCGGTCTGGCGGTCGTCGCTCGTGCCTGGCTTGATCAGCGTTTCGTAAATCTCTGCCGCGTCGGTCCAATTCTTTCGCGCCGTTTCGGTCTGGTCGAGTCGGTCGAGCACCCGGCCCAGATGATCGAGCAAGTCGGCGAACTCGGCAGACAGTTTTTCCTGTTGTTCCTTGTTCGGCTGCGGAGTACGGTTCCGCTGTGCATCGAGCCGGGCGATCGCCGTCTGCAGAGCTTTTCGCTCGCCCGCGTCGTCTTTCAGCTCGGCATAGCAGGCCGCGATTTGCGCCAGATTCCGTGCCGCCGCGTCGTCGTCCCCCGTTTGCCGCGCCAGCAAACGCTCGCGGGCAGCGATCGCTTCCGTCGGGCGCTCGAGTCCGAGCAGCGCTTGAGTGAGCAGGTTCACCGCCGCCTCTTGGCCGTCGCGGCTCAACCCGGCTCGATCGGGCGCGTCCAATTTGGCACGCAGTCGCGACTCCACCTGTTGCCAGTTCTGGCGTGCGGCCGCGGAATCGCCTTGCTGGGCCTCGACGCGGGCTTCCAACGCAATGGCGCGCGATTCCCACAGCGGATCGGTCTGCCGCAAGCCGCCCGGCACCGCCAGCGCCCGCCGCACCATTTCCAATGCTGGGGCGAAATCCTCGCGGGACAAAGCGATTTCGGCCAACGTCACGGCAATCTCCTGCCGCTTGACCGCCATCACCGGGTCGCCTGCAGGCATCGACTCGAGCAATCGCAAATAGCGGAGCCCAGTTTTGCGGGCGTCATCGTAACGTCCCGATTCGCGGTAGATCGTCGTTAGCAATTCCAGACAACCGGCCAGGTGAGGAGCGTCGGCCGCGACTCCTTTGGCGTTCAAGCTGGTGCGCAGCAGCCTTTCGGCCGCACGCAATTGGCCCAAGCGCTCGAGTTGCCGCGCCTTTTGAAGAATCACTCCCGGGTTGTCCGTCCCGACGGCCGACGCTTGCTGCGCCGCGACATTTGGCGCCTGAATTGACTCAATCGCTGCAATCGCCCAAGCCGCCAGGACGATGAGCCACGCAACCGAGCGGTGGTGATGGTTCTTTGCCAGCATCGGTATACCCAACCGACACGCCACCGAGGCGCGCCGCAATTCGTCAGTGCCAACGCAGCCAGCGCACCGAAAACCCGCGCGTACGGCGCCGCCTATAGGCCCACAGCAGCGATCCCGCCGAACTGGTAGCAATGCCGCCGGCCAGCCACGGAAACCATCGGTGGTTCGAGGCTTCGCCAGCATCGGACAGGTCAATTGCTGCGACGTCGGCCGCCGGGGCGGTCGATCCGCCTGAGCCATTGCCGGTATTCCCGCCGTTGCCAGTCACAGTCCCGTTCGTACTGGTGGGAGCCGCGGCACCCTTTTTCGAGCGGGGGCTTCTCATCGTGCCGCCGCCCTGTTGCTGCTGCGAATCGTCTTGGCCGCCGGTTGGCTGCCCGCTTGATGTTGGCGCGTTCGACCCGCCACGCAAGGCGTTCGTCGGCGCGCCGGTCGAAACCTGCTGAAACACGGGTTTGGCGGCGGTGACGCGCTGTGGCTTGCCGGGAGTGGGCGTGACCACGTCGTCGCCAAATTCAAAGGACACCAGGCTCAATTCGTCGACGTCGGCCAGTTTCTCCAGCAGGCTGCCGATCAATTCATCGCTCGACCAATCCTCGCGCCGCGAGCCCGACAGTATGTTCGCCAGCGGGTTTGGCAGGGGATTGATATTGGACAGGTCCAAATTGAACTGTGGGTTCACCAGCTCCACGTCGCCGCCCCCACCTCCGCCGAATCCCAACACATTGTCGACCGCCGCCGTTGGCAGCGAGGGATTGCCAGTCAATGGGAACATCGCCAGGCCCAAGCTGCCGTTTTGCGAAAGCGGCAGGCCGGTGCGCGGCACCGGCGGGGCCCCATACGAACCCGTCACGGAGAGATTGCCGGTCAAAAGCGCGCTGACCGTAAAGTCGATCGCGCCAAGGTTGAGAGGGCTGGAACTGGACGAAACCGTATCGACGTCGGTGGCCGTGCAGCTCGTGGTTAGAGAGTTGCCGGCTCCTGAAAAGGCGGTCGCCGTCGTCGTGCTCGATAATTTGCCGTTGGCCGTGGAGACGATCGTGGCGTGAACCGTATAGGTGACGGACCCACCCGCGGGAATATCGAGCCCCGTATTACGAATGCTCCCCACCCCACTGGTCACCAGCCCGGTAACTCCACTCGTGCCCATGGCCGTAAAGCTCGCGCCGCTGAGAGTGTCGGGCAAATCGTCGACCACTGCCGCGTCGGTGGCGTCGCTGGGGCCAGTATTCGTCACGACAATCGTGTAGGTGATTGTTTGGCCGGGCGCCGCCGTGCCGATCGCTCCGGTGACACTGGAGCCGCCAAGATTGTCGATCTTGGTAACGACAAGATTCGATTCGGGCGTCAGCGTGTCAATGTCGGTCGCGCTAGTGCTGCCCGAATCACTCGTCGCTGCGTCGGCAGCTCGCAGAGCCGCATCCGATCGAACGACATCCGCTACGACTCCGATCGCCTGCGGCGGTGACACCGTGACGGTATTCGACAACGTCCCAGTGGCCGAAGAGGAGATGGTGGCCGTGACCGTATAGGTGACCGCGCTGCCCGCGGGCAGATTGACGTCGCTGTCGTCGAGGTCGCCACTGCCGCTGGCCGTGAAACCGCTCGCTCCGCCGGTGCCCACCGCCGTGTACGTAGCCCCAGTGAGCAAGTTGGAAAAAACGTCGACAATTGAGGCGCCTGCCAGGTCGCTGGGCCCGGAGTTGCTGACGACGATCGTATAGGTGATCGTATTGCCGGGAACGGCCGTGCCGGTCGCCCCGGAGACGCTCGAGCCGTGCTGGTTGTCGGTGATCGTAACGCTCGGACTCCACTCGGGCGTGAGCGTGTCGGTATCGGTGGCGCTGCCGCTGTCGGCGCCGCTTTCGCCCACGGCGTTTTGTGCCGTCAGCGTCGCGGTATTCGACAACGTGCCCGTGGCCGACGAGGCGATGGTGGCCTCCACCGTGTAAGTGATCGTACTGCCGGTCGGAAGATCGACGTCGCTGTCGTCGATGTTGCCGCTGCCGCTGGCCGCGAAACCACTTGCACCCCCGGTGCCGACGGCCGTGTAGGTCGCACCCGTCAGGGTGCTGGGCAACGTGTCCACGATCGACGCGCCGTCGGCGGCGCCTAAGCCGGTGTTACGGACGGTGATCGTATATGTGATCGCCGTACCCGGAACCACCGTGCCGGGCGTTCCCGTGACGCTCGATCCACCCCAGTCGTCGGTCGTGGTAATTGAAAGATCGGCCTTCGCCGCTGGGATCTTATCGGAATCGGTGGCGGAGAGACTGCTGACGTTCCGCCCGCCGACCGTCGCCGTGGTCGAAACGGTGCCGGTCGCCGTCGGGCTGACCGTGGCAGTAATGGTGTAGGTGAT
>DATJTR010000043.1:0-7090 GCA_035503215.1 Pirellulales bacterium | reverse complement strand
ACTGGTGGCAGGAAGAATCGCTTCGTGGCGAGTTTTTACGAGCGCTGCGCAACCATGCGATCGACGGCGGCATCGACTGGCGGCATCATTTGCCCGCCCGGCCGCTGCCCGACAGTCTTGCGCAGGAGCTGGCGGCCGACAGCAAGCACGCACGCGAACGGGTTCTGGCCCAAGCCACCCTCCTGGGAGTCGATTTGCTCAGCGGCGAGGAGCCTCAAGCGTGAGAATTTCTGAACTACGGATCGATCGGTTCGGCGTATGGAGCGGTCTGGAAATCGGCCGGCTCGATCAACCGCTCGTCGTCTTTTACGGCGAAAACGAAGCGGGCAAAACCACGCTGATGCAGTTCGTCCGCACCGTGCTCTACGGATTTTCGGCCCCGCGGCGCGAACGCTATGTCGCGCCCCGGCCCGGGGGAACTCCCGGCGGATCGCTGACGGTCGACGACGCTCAGCACACGCTGACGATTCATCGCTATCTTGACGTTCACTCGGGCGACGAATCGGTCGACGTCGTTGACGGTAGCGGCCAGCGGCGGCAAGGCCGGGGGCTGGCTCGGTTGCTCGAAGGGGTCGAAGAGTCGGTCTTCAATAATGTGTTCGCCTTCGGCCTGCGGGAAATTCAAGAGCTCTCGACGCTCAGCGACAGCGCGGCCGCCGACCTACTCTATGAATTGACCTTGGGTGGCGACCGGGTTTCCCTCTCCGAGGTGGTCGGCAAGCTGCACCACATGCGCGACGGGCTGTTGGCCGACGGCCCGCAACCTGGCCGGATCGTCGAACTGTTCGAGCAAAAGCAGCGGCTGAAAGCCGAGGTTCACGGACTGCGCCGCTCGACTCCCGACTATCTGGCGACGGTGAAGAAGTTCGACGATCTGAACCAAGCCGCTCAAACGCTGGAGGCCGAAGAAGGCCAAATGGACGAGCGCCTGCGGGTGCTGGCCGCCGCCGCACAGATCGAGCCGCGTTGGTTGCAGCGACAAGAATTCGACCGCAAGCGACGGGCGCTCGATCCGGTGCCGCAAGTGCCCGACGACGCGCTCAGCCGCCTGGCCGAACTGAAAAACCGGCGCGATACCCGCGCGCGGCGTCTGCAGCGCGTGACCGAGCGGCGGCAACAGGTGATGGCCGACGTCGACCGCCTGAAAGTGAACGAAGCTCTGTGCCGGCAGGCCCCACGGCTCGAAGCGCTCAGCGAACAGCAGCATTGGATCGCGGCGCTCGACGCTCAAGCCCGCCAATTGGCTTCCGAGCTCGCACCGCCGGCGGCCAAGCATCCCGCGGCCGAGCCGCATCATGGCAAGGGGCACGCGCCGCATTCTCCCGCGCATCACGCCTCTCATCACGCGCCGTCCCATTCTGCTGCACATCATGCAGGCCAGGGGGCGCACGCGGCGGGCGATACCCAGACGGCCCCCCACTTACTCGCAAAACCGCTCTCCGGGAAAGCCGTGGGCCAATTGCGCTCGCAAGCCAAATCGGTGACCAAGGCTCACCAGCGCTACAAGAAACTGTCCAGCGGCCTGGCCGACAAGAAGCAGGCGGCCGCACATCTCGACAAGCGACTCAAGGCCGACTTGGGCCACCACGACGACGCGTCGCTGACCACCGCGCTGGAAAAAGCCGGCGCCTTGGTGTCACAGTTGCGTCGCCGCGTGCAGATCGACGAACGTCTCGACACCTTGAACCGCAATCACAGCGAGCTGGAAGAGCAGCTCGGCGAGGCGGCGGACAACCACGCCCTGTCTCCGGCACAATTGACCGGGCTGGGGCTGGTGTTCGTCCTCGGCTTTACTCTGATTCTGTGCTATTTTCTGCCCGAAGGAACGGTCGGCTCGGGACATTTGCTGTTGCCCGTGGTCGGCTTCGTGTTGGCCGGAGCCTCGGCAGCGGCCAAGATCGGCCTCGAGCGATTCTCCGGATACCAGTTGGACGAAGGGCAGTCGCAACTGGCGCAAGTCGAAAAACAACTGGAAAAAGTCCAGGCCGAGCGTGACGAACTGGACAAAAAATTGCCCAAGGGAGGCGGACCGCTCGTCACCCGCTTGCAGGCGGCCGAGAAGGAGCTGGCCCGGCTGGAAGAGCTGATGCCGCTTGATGCCGAACGGCAGTCGCACGGCCACGCCTTGCGTTCCGGTCGGGAAGAACATCGTACGGCAAAACAAGATTTTCGTAAGGCCCGCGAGCGCTGGCAGCAGTTGCTGCGACAAGCCGGCTTGCCCCCGGAATTGACTCCCCGCCAGGTGCGCGAAGCGATCGCCAACGCCAACCGGCTCGACGCCGAGCGCAAGCAACTCGATGAGCGGCAGCGGCAACTTGCCGAATGTCGTGGGCAGTACGACATTCTCTGCCAACGGATCGCGCAGGTGGCCGACGACGCGCGGCTGAAGCTGGACGACACCGAGCCGCTGGCGATGCTGCGAGAAATGCTCCGCCGCTTGGAAGACGAACGCATCCGGGCAACCACCCGCGATCAATCGAAAGTCCAACTGGTCAAACTGCGGCGGGTGCGGCGAAAACTGGTGCGCCAGGTCGCGGCGGCAGGGAAGCGGGTGGCCGATTTGATCCAAGGCGCCGGCGCCGTGGACGAAGAAGATCTACGTCGCCGAGCCGCCATCGTCGCCGAGGCACGCCATCTGGAACAGCAGCGTGACACGCTCGGAATGGAAATCGGCAAGGCCCTGATCAGCTGCGAAGCGCCTAAATTGGTCGCCGCCCATCTCGACGCCGGAGACGACCTGCGCCGGCTGGCCGAAGAGACGACGGCGGCCAAACATGATCTGCGGCTGAAACTCGAACACGCCTGGGAAGAGCGTGGGGCGATCGCGCAGCAAATGAAAGTCCAGGCCCAGGACCGCCGACTTCCCGAGAAGCGCCTCGAACTGGCCACCGTCGAGGAGCAACTGCGTGAAGCCGTCGGCCAATGGCAGGCCGTGAGCACGTGCACGGGGGCGCTGGAATCGGTCCGCTCGGTTTTGGAGCGGGAGCGCCAGCCGGAAGTCCTTCGCGAGGCTTCGTCCTACCTGGCCGAATTGACGGCGGGCCGATACCGGAGGATTTGGACGACCCTGGGAGGGCAGGCCCTGAGCGTCGATGACGCCGACGGCAACCCGCTGACGGTTGACGTGCTCAGCCGCGGCACACGGGAGCAGATTTTTCTCAGCCTGCGGTTGGCATTGGTCAGCGCCTACGCCCGGCGTGGAATTCGGCTGCCGGTGGTGATGGACGACGTGCTGGTCAACTTCGACGTCATACGAGCCAAAGCGGCTGCGCGAGTGCTGGCCGAGTTTGCCCGGGCGGGGCATCAATTGCTGATCTTTACCTGTCACGAACATTTGGCACGGCTGTTCCATGACGCCGACGTCGAAGTGCGCACGCTGCCGGGCAGCCACATCGAGTGGGATGAACCGGTGCAGGAACCGCCACGACAGAGGATCGTGCCGGCGCCCCATTTCCTGCCCGAGCCCGTGCCAACCCAACTCATCGTCCCGTCGACGATTCCCGAGCCGCCGCCGATCATTGATGAGATCGTACCGCTGGCGGAGCCGGAAATGGCGCCCGAGCCGGTGCGCCCCCCTGCCCGTCCAGCCGCGAAGCGAAATGGTCAAACACCCCGGCCACGACGTGCCAAGTCGGCACCGCCGCCGCGGCCAGCCCCGCAGCCGCAGAATCGGGTGCGTCGCCATTTGACGGTGGAAAGCGTCCCGTGGTCGGCCGAAGAGTTCGAAGGAGAACTGGTCGACCGGGTACGCCGTTCGGTCCGCTGGGAGGAACCAGTTGCAGAAATGGCGGAAGAAGTCCTCCCAACTCGCGTGGAGGCCGATCGCGTCCGCCTCTACCAATCGGAAACAGACAGCGCCGAAGCTGACGAAGACGTGCTGGCCGGCGACGAATTGGTCGAGGGAGAGGTCGGAGGGGGTGACGACCATGACCACGACTCCCACGCACAGGCCGACTCGGCCGAGAGCGACCACGCCGCGCCGCGGCCGGTCCGGCGTCCGACCGCCGGCGCAGGCCGACAGAGCGGCGGCGACCGGGGCTAGGGCGCGGCAAATCACCCCCAAATCTCTCCATTTTCCGCTGCTTGGGGATTGGTGCGCACCTCCCTTGAAGCCTCGGCACTAAGCCGCTAAATTGGCAGTTTCCTCCGAGGCCGCTATGGTCGGCTGGGGGACACAGAACAACGCAATTTCATGCTGGCCGATGAGCCGCGAAGTGGGGATGTAGTGGTGACGCAAATGAAGACCTACATGGCCAAGCCGGGCGAAATCGAACAAAAATGGTGGCTTGTCGATGCCAAGGACAAGGTAGTCGGCCGACTGGCGAGTGACATTGCGATGATTCTGATGGGCAAGCACCGGCCGGAATACACCCCTCACATCGACACGGGGGATTACGTGGTCGTGGTCAACGCCGACAAAGTGGTGCTGACCGGCAAGAAATGGGACCAAAAGCGGTACACCTGGACCACCTACTATCCCGGTTTGCGCAGTGAAACCGCCGCCGATCGTTTCGCCCGCGATCCCGGCTCGATTTTGACCGAAGCAGTACGGCGGATGCTTCCCAAGAACAAACTTTCCTACAAGCGGCTGGAGAAGCTGAAGGTTTATGCCGGTGAGCAACACCCGCATCAGGCCCAAGACCCGCAGCCCAAAGAACTCGGAATCAAATAGTGATGGTAGCCAGCAAAGAAGCTCCGGCCAAAGCGGCCAAAGTCAGCGGCGCGAACGATTCGTTGGGGACAGGCCGGCGGAAGACCTCGGTCGCTCGGGTACGCGTTCGCGCCGGTAGCGGCACGATTACGATCAACGGCCGCCCGCTGGACGATTATTTTCCCGTCGAACAAGACCGGCGGCAGGTGCTCAGCCCGCTGGCGCTGACCGGCCGTTCGGCCAATGTCGATGTGGTGATTCGTGTCATCGGTGGCGGGCCGTCGGGGCAATCGGGAGCCTGCAAGCTGGGAATCGCCCGGGCACTTAAGCTGTTCGACGCCGGCACCGAGGAGGCCCTGCGGCAGCATCATTTGCTGACCCGCGACAGCCGGATGAAGGAACGCAAGAAGTACGGGTTGCGCGGCGCACGGCGCGGCACCCAGTTCTCGAAGCGTTAACTTCGGGCCGCCCTTTTCTATCCTCATCCTGCCTTTTGGCAAATCGCGTCGGGCGGTGCTGCGCGCGGTTCTCGATGGTTTCAGCGAAGAAGCATCCCGCCGGGATGGGCCAATTCCGGTCGATCACCCGCCAGTGATGATTGGCGTGAAGCAGAAGACGGGGATCAGCAGCGAGGCCAAGCCGATGACCCAGCGGAGGGGGCCGATTGGGATGTCTTCATCGACTGCCGGGGGATGATCGACCCCCAAGAGCAGGACCAGCACCAGCATCACGACCCAGTTGTACTGCTCCTGGGTGATGATGAAGACGATCGCCGCGATCACAAACGCCCGGGCCACCCATTTGGCCCGCCGCCCGAACAACCCATAAATCACGTGCCCTCCGTCCAACTGGCTGACGGGCAGCATGTTCAGGCCGGTGATTAGCATGCCGACCCAGCCGGCCATGAACAGGGGGTTCTTGAAGACGGTCTGTTGCAGCTCGGGGCGGGCCCAAGCGGACATCAGTTTGAATATCCAGGGGGTGCCGAGACGGAAGTCGATCGCTTGATCGGGCTGAGCGTGCTTAATGCCAAACCAGATCATCGGAATCGCCACGATCAGGCCTGCCCAAGGGCCAGTCAAACCGATGTCGAAAAGCTGCTTGCGATTGGCCCGCGAACCGTCCATGGCGATAACAGCCCCCATGGTGCCGGTCATCATGATGGGTAGCGGGAGAAAGATAGGGAACGTGGCCGGGACACGGTAGCGGTGGGCTTGAAGGAAATGGCCCATTTCGTGCGTCAGCAAAATGGCCATGACGGCCAACATGTACTCGAGCCCTTGCTGCCAATGGGCCAGGATCATGTTCGAGGCGTCTTCCCAGTCGTCGAGAAAGGCGTAGGGCATCCAATCGGTGGCCCCGGCCCAGAACGTCGACAGACAGGTGGCGACAAACAACAGAATCGACAGCCGCTTACGGCGACGTGGATAATAATACTCGGGCAGCTCACGTTCGGGGCCAGGGGAGCTGGAGGCGTCGACGAATCGGCCTCGTTCGTCGCTCTGCCGGCGCGATCCGGCAGGTGGCGACGAGAACCCCAAGCGTTCCGCTTCCGGTCGAGCTTGTTCCATAGTAGGGGATGCGCGGCTGGCGGAATCTCGGGTCGGACGAACGTGCGATGCAATTCTACGCCTCGGCCGAGCGGGGTAAAGCTGCCCGGCCGCAGGCCAAGCGAGTGGCCGGCTTGCGGCGATTGTACCGCAAAAACGACCCATCTGGGCTCGTGCCGGGCCTTTAGGATATCAGTCGCGCGGCGTAGGGGCCAAGAGCGCCAGCGGAACGGTATATTTGTGGGCGGCCATGCCCGAGCGAGGGGGTGAGTCACCACTTTATTTTGGCCCTTGGTACGGCAGCCGGCTGCGGCGGCCTGGAAACGAGCGGAACGATGCAGATCGTGATTACAGCCGTCGGCCCCGACAACCGGGGGCTCGCCGACCCGATCATCCATCATGTGACGGGGCAGGGGGCCAATATCACGGAAATCCAAATGTTCGACCACGACGAGCAATCGCTGTTTGCGATGCTCCTGCGGATCGAACTGTCTGGCGAGCACTTTGCTGGTTTGGCGACCGAGTTGGCCGAAATCGGCCGGGGTAAGGGGCTGTCGGTGCGGATCTGGTCGCCCGAACGGCGGGCGGCCCGCCCGCGGCTGGCCCTGTGCACGACGTTTCGCCCCGAACCCGCGCTGGCCGTGTTGCGGGGAGTGCGCGACCGGCATATCGCCGCCGACGCCGTCGTGATGTTGGGCAATCGGCCGCATTGCCGTTCGCTGGCTGAACAGTTCGGCGTCGACTGGCATTTGATCGGCGACGATGACGGAGTCGCCGATGACGAGCGTATGATTGCCCTGTGCGACGAGTACCAGGTCGATTATCTCGTCCTGGCCCGCTACATGCGCGTGTTACCCCCGTCGAGTTGCTGGAAATATGCCGGCGGCCG
>DATJTR010000042.1:0-2789 GCA_035503215.1 Pirellulales bacterium | reverse complement strand
TGATCCAGGCCGCGGCCCGCCGGTCGAGGGCCCGGCCGGCCAACCAGGCCAGCGCCACGGTCACCGCCAGCAGCACGATGACGAGTTCGCCGAGTGGATGCCGACCGCCCATGAACCAAGGGCTGAGAAGTGGCACGCCGATCAGTCCGGCATCGACCACGCGTGCCAAGCCGGTTTGGAGCGGGGATCGGTCCTGGCCCCGCGGCGAGCCGGACCAGTCGGTTTGTGCGTCGAACGCGTTCATGTTTCCACCAGGTTCTTTTGGTTGATCGGTTGTTGATTGCGTCAGGCCACGCGGCGCGGAACGACGCCCGCCGGGGCCGGTTGATCGGGGGAATGACCGTGCTCGGCCGCGGCGGTTTCCGGCAGTGGAATGGCCGCCGGGCTTTTTTCGCTCGGATCGTTGTCGGCTTCGTAGGAATAGTTGTAGGTGCTGCCGTCGGCGTAGATCGTGTCGCGTTTATCGTCACCAACGCGATTGACGACGATGCCCAGCAAGTTGGCCCCAAACGCGGTGAAGGATTCGGCGGCGCGGGTGACAAGGCGACGGCGATTCTTGGCCGGCTGCACGACGAGGATCGCGCCGTCGACGAGCCGGGCGATGATCGAGGCATCGGTCGCGGCCAGCGCTGGCGGCGAGTCGATGACGATCTGGTCGTAGTTCGATTCGCACCAGGCCAGCAGCTCGGCCATGCGGGGAGACGTGAGCAGTTCGGTTGGCGTCGCCCGGCGACGACCGGCCGGAATCATGTCGAGCCCCGGACCGAGCGCGCGGACATGTTGGGGCACCAGGCCATCGAGGTTCTCGTGCGACGTCAACAAATCGGACAAGCCGCTTTGACCTTTCAAGCCCATTTGGGCCGAGAGCCCGGGACGGCGCATGTCGGCATCGATCATCAGCGTGCGTTTGCCCGCCTGGCAGAAAGACACGGCGAGATTGGCCAGCATGGTCGTCTTGCCGTCTCCCGGCTCGGGGCTGGAGACGACCAGCCGCGAGGTCTCGTGCCCCGAGAAGGCCAGGCTGGTGCGGAGAGTGCGGAAGGCCTCGCTCGAGGCGGCGTCGGGGGCAATGTGCGACTGCACGCCTTCCAGGCCGACGGTGTGCAGATCTTCCAGTTTGCGGACCATGGCCAACAGCGGCGCGCCGAGTTGGATGCGCATTTCTTCGGGCGAGCGGAAGCGATCGTCGAGAATGTCGAGGATGTAGATCAGCCCCAGTCCCGAGCCGAGCCCGGCCATCAGGCTGCACAGGCCGATGAGCGACAGTCGCGGCCAGATCGGACTTTTGGGGAGCGTCGGTTCGCTGACCACCCGGGTGCGGATGTCGTTGTGGTCTTGCCGCAGATCGACGCTGGCGATTTTGTTGAGCAGTTCGTCGCGCAGATCGCGGAGGAATTTCATGTCGCGTTCCAGCATGTTCAGCCGTTCGCGCTCGCCGATCAGGGCCACGGCTTCGGTGCGCGCCTGTTCGTAGCTGGCCCGCAGGGCGGCTTCGTGATTCCAACCTTCGTTGAGCCGCTGGCGGATCATTTGCACCATCATCGGGGCGAGCTGCTTCTCGCGGATTTCGGCCAGCCGGGCGTTGACGCGGCCCTGGTAGTTGGCCAGATATTGCTGCCGCATGCGGATGCGGTCGTTGGTCTCGATGACGCGGGGATGGTTCGATCCGTACCAGGCTTTGAGATTGTTGAGCTCGGTTTGATCGGCGAGCAGGCCTTTTTCGAACTCGGAGTGGACTGCGACGTCGTGTTCGCTGAAGCCGAGGCTGGCCAGCACGAATTCGCGGCCGATCGTGCCTTCGATCGCCAACAGGTGTTGTTCCAGGTCTTGCCCATTGCGGATGGCGGTTTCGATCGTCGACAGGGCGGCTTGTTGTTCGAGGCGGAATTGCTGGGCTTTGATCAAGGCCTCGTTCAGATCGATGACCCGCTGAACCATCGGATGGACGACGTTGCTTTCGGCCGGAATGCCCAGGTCGCCGTATTGCTTGCGGGCCTGGAGCACGTCGGCCTGAATGGTGACCAGCTTCTTATCGATCTCGGATTTCTCCTTCTTGAAGACTTCGATCAATTCGCCGGCGGTCCCCTTGTGGGTCTCGTCCATGAAGGTGAGATAGGAGCGGAGTACGGCGTTGACGACCGCGACTGCCGCGCGCGGCGATTTCGAGCGGTAGGAGATTCCGATGATGTTCGTCAGACGGATCGTGGCCACGGAGAGCCGGGAGCGGAGGGAACCGGCCCAGTTTTCGGGAGTGACTCCCTCCAGGTCCACGCGGTCGGCCGGATCGAGGTATTTGACCGCTCCTTCCAACACGATGGCGCTGAGGAGAATTTGCTCGTAGGTCGGCATCAGCCCTTGGCGGACCCCTTCGGCGGTCATCGTGGTGTTGGTGATCTCGGCGCCGGTTTGCAGCACGAGCAGCGAGGCTTTGGCTTGATAGAGCCGCGGGGTGGTCGAGTAATACATGCCGCCCAGCAGGCCGGCGATCACCAGGCAAGCGATGAGGACCATCTGCCGGTAGCGCACGACGCGCAAGAAGTGCACGCACGATTGCACGAATTGCGCCGTGCTCGAGGCGCTGGGGGTATCGGCGGCTGGCGTGGTCGACGCAAACGTCATCGCGGCGAGCGGTCCTTATTTGAGCAGCGTGGCCGTCAACGCCGGCGAGACGGCATACGGCACGATCGACTTGAACATTTCCATGGCGAAGTTGGCCGGCGATTGCTCGACGCTGACCACGTCCCCCGGCCCCAATAGCATGTTGCCTTCGCCGGTGGCCTTGGCCTTGC
>DATJTR010000041.1:0-11195 GCA_035503215.1 Pirellulales bacterium | reverse complement strand
TGCCCTGTGGGCATCGCTCGCTGGTTTTTTGCGCTCGGCCCGTGTTGTTGCGCTCGGCCCCTCCTGCGACCCGCCGCCCGCAAGGGCGTGCGGCAGATGCCCCGGCCTCACGCCGCGAGCTTGTGCCCTGTGGGCATCGCTCGCTGGTTTTGCGCTCGCAGTGTTGTCGCGCTCGGCCCTGCCTTCGGCAGCCCACGCGCCACTCACTTGTGCCGGGTACCCGCTCAGCGGGTGTGGCACCGTTCGCCGGTAGGAAGCCCTGTCGGCATCGCTCGCTGGTTTTGCGACCAACGTTCCGTCGGTGTCCGGCACCGCTCGCTGGCCGGTCATCCGCGCCAGCGCGAGAAACAGCAGCACAGCCGAGATGGCGTGCAGCAAGACATTGGTGGCGTGATGGGGGCCGGGGCTGGGACCGAACAGTTGGCAGTCGAGCATGTGCGAGAGACTGGCCAGCGGCGTCCATTCGCCGTAGCCGCCACTCGTAAACGCCCACACCACGCCCTTCCAGGTCAGGCCGGCCAGAACCTGCGGGCTGTCCAAGACGAAAACGCCGTCGTCGATCAGCACGAAATCGTGCCATAGCGTCTGGCCAAACACCGCCGCGACGGCCACCAGCAGCAGTGCGCAGACCACCGGCTTTCGGTTCGCCTGCGCGCGCTTGGCAAGTGAGCCACCCATGCCGACCGCTTCCTACTGAGTCCGTGGTGGCAAATGGGCCGCAGGGCGAGCGGCGGGAGCCCTGAAAATCGGGCGTTTAAGGTTGTGAAACGAGCCCATTTCGAACCTGGCGATTCAATCGCCCCCAGTGGTTTGGGAGACTTCCATTATACAGCCGGCCGAGGGGGCCTGCGAAAACTGCGGCGTGACGCAGCCCCGCGTTCCACGGCCGGCCGCGAACCAATTCCGTCTCCGCGTGTCAGGCGATTACAATGACGCCCGGCAATCTTGCCGGCACCGCCCCCTTTCATCTCCCAGGCCTCGGCCGCTCACCAAAAATCGTTTCCCGCTCCGATGAAAAAACGCCTGATGACCCCCGGCCCGACGCAAGTTCCCGAAGAGGCTCGCCTGGCCTTGGCCCGCGACGTGATCCATCACCGCTCGGCCGAGTTCAAACAGATCATGGCCGAAGTCACCGAAGGCCTGAAATACGTGCTGCAAACCACCGGCGACGTCGTCGTGCTCACCGCGTCCGGCTCGGGCGGAATGGAAGCAGCCGTCGTCAGCAGCGTGCCGCGCGGCGGCAAGGCGATCGTGCTCGAAGGAGGCGTCTTCGCTCGCCGCTGGACCCACATCTGCCAGGCCTTCGGCATCGAGGTCGTGCGGCACGAGGTTCCTTGGGGTCAGGCGGTCGATCCGGCCGACGTGGCCCGGCTGCTCTCCGAGCATCCCGACGCGGTTGCGGTTTTTGCCACGCTGCTGGAAAGCAGCACCGGCGTGGAGCACGACATCGAAGCCATCGGCCGGCTGGTTCATGCCACCCCCGCGCTGCTGGTGGTCGACGCCATCAGCGGCGCCGGCTCGACTCCCTGTTACACCGACCGTTGGAACGTCGACCTGTTGGTCGTCGGCAGCCAGAAGGCGCTGATGTTGCCACCGGGACTGGCCCTGGTGGCCGTGAGCGAAAAGGCCTGGCGACAGATCGAGAGCATTGAGCCAGCGGCTTTCTACTTCAATCTGAAGCACTATCGCAAAATGCTCGCCGGCTCGGAAACGCCTTGGACGCCGGCCATCTCGCTCGTCGTCGCGCTGCGCGAAACCCTGCGGCAGATTCGCCAGGAAGGGATCGAGAACGTTTGGGCTCGCTCGGCAACGCTGGCCCAGGCCACGCACGCCGGCATCGCGGCGCTGGGGCTGGAGTTGTTCGCCGAGCGCCCGGCCGCGGGGCTGACGGCCGTGTGCGCGCCGCCGGGCATCGAAACCGCCAAACTGCTCAAAGGCTTGGAAGAACGGTTCGGCATCAAGCTGGCCGGGGGGCAAGATAAGTTGAAAGGAGAAATTTTCCGGATCGGGCATTTTGGCGACATCGACGAGATCGACATCCTGGGCACGTTGGCCGCGCTCGAATTGGTGCTGGCCGGCTTGGGGCATCACGTTACGCTCGGCTCGGCCGTCGCCGCCGCCGGCCGCATTTTGCAGGCTCCCCGCTCGCAGCAGCACGGCACCGACTAGCCACCGCTGGCACGGCTCCATCGCCTGCTCGCCTGCCGGCATCGCCAAGGCAAGGGGGCGAAAAACCAGCCATTTTTCTTGCCGGCGTTCGAAATTTCAGCCGCCCCCTGTCAGCCCGGCGAACATTTTGCCAGACTTTGGGTTTCTGCCGTTCGCCGTTTCCATCCAAAACTCCACTCACCGCCATGCCCAAAGTCATTGTTCTCGACACGCTGGCCCAGGAGGGGCTCGACCTACTGAAGAAGGCCCCGGGGGTCGAATACGAAGTCCGCACCGGATTGAAGGGAGACGCCCTCCGCTCGGCACTCGCCGAGTTCGACGGCGCCATCTGCCGCAGCGGCGTCAAAATCACCGCCGACTCGCTGGAAGGGAACCACCGCCTCAAGGCCATCGTGCGGGCCGGAGTCGGCACCGACAATATCGACTCGCGGGCCGCCACGCGCCTGGGCGTGATCGTCATGAACACGCCGGCCGGCAACACGCTGAGCACGGCCGAACATACCATCGCCATGATGCTGGCCATGTCGCGCAACATCGCCCCCGCCTATCAAAGCCTGCTCGAGGGCAAGTGGGACCGCAACCGCTACATGGGCACGCAGGTCGGCGAAAAGACGCTGGGCATCGTCGGCCTGGGACGCGTCGGCCAGGCCGTGGCCGAGCGGGCCCGGGCTCTGGCCATGACCGTCATCGGCTACGACCCGTTTCTTTCGCAAGCCCGGGCGCAAGAGCTGGGCGTCGAGCTTGTGCCCCGGGTCGACGACATGTTGCCCCGCGTCGACTATCTCACGGTCCACACTCCGCTGACCGACGAAACCCGCAACCTGATCGGCGCCGCGCAGATCCAGCGGATGCGTCGCGGCGTGCGGCTGATCAACTGCGCCCGCGGCGGCATCTACGACGAAGCCGCCCTGGTCGATGGATTGAAAAGCGGCGCGCTGGGAGGCGTGGCGCTCGACGTCTTCGCGACCGAGCCCTGCACGAACAGCCCGCTGTTCGGCATGCCGAACGTCCTTTGCACGCCCCACCTGGGAGCAAGCACCGAAGAGGCCCAAACGCAAGTCGCGGTCGAAGGCGTGAACCTGCTGCTCGACTATCTGACCACCGGCACGATCCGCCACGCGGTCAATTTCACCCCCATCGATCCCAAGATTCTGGCCGACGTCCGGCCCTATCTCGACGTGGCCTACCGGCTGGGGCTGCTCCTGGCACAGTTCGCTTCCAGCTCGATCAAGCGCTGCACGCTGAACTACCGGGGCGAAGTAGCCGGCAAGAACACCCGGCTGATCACGGCCGCCTTCGCCGCCGGCCTGCTGGAGCAGGCTCTCGATCAAGAGATCAACATCGTCAACGCCGAAGTGCTGCTGCGCGAGCGGGGCATCGAACTGGTCGAGCAAACCCGCGGCGACAAGGGGGCGTTCAGCTCGATGGTCGCGGCCAACGTGTCCACCGAAACCCACGTCCACCATGCCGCCGGCACCACCTTCGGTCTCGACATGCTCCGCCTGGTGCAGTTGGACGATTACCGCCTCGACGCCTATCTCGACGGCGTGCTCTTGGTCTTCCATCACCGCGACGTGCCGGGCATCATCGGCGCGGTCGGCACGATCTTTGGCCGCTACAAGGTGAACATCGGTCAGATGGCGGTCGGCCGAACCAGCAAGGGCGGCGACGCGATCGGCGTCTTGAATCTCGATCAATCGCCGCCGCAGGCCGCGCTGGACGAGGTCCTGGCCCACGACGCGATCGTGCGGGCGAGCATCATCAAACTGCCCCCGGCCGGCGAACGCCCGACCTGGATGGCGGGTTCGGAAAAGCGCCGGCCCGGCTGAAAATGGACCCGCGGCGCTCCCCCGCGGGACCGATTGTGAGCCGTGTGCCGGTTGTAGCAGGGCAGGGTGGCAGGCGGCTTTGCCCGCCCCCGGCGCGCAGACTATCATGCGCTTTGAGAGAGGCGCGCCGGAGCGCGCTTGATCGCAGCATCTGGCCGGCGCCGGCAGATTTTTTTCACCTTCGCGGCGCGCGGTTCCGGCCCGGCCGCCAAGAGCTTTCCAGGTCAAGACAACAGGTCGAGACGCCTTGCTGAGTCCGCGGCGGCAAATGGGCCGAAGGGCGACCAACGGAAGCCCTGAAAACAGGGCGTTTGAGGTTGTGCAACGAGCCCATTTCCAACCTAGCTATCAATAGATCCCAGGCTCGAATTGTCGCACGTTATGCCCGTCAGCCCGGGCGCCATGCGCGCCACGACCGATAAAATGACCGGCACTTTGCTGGCCACCATCGCCCGGCTGATCAGCGGCGCGAGTGCGCGGTGGATCGATTGTCAGCCCGACACGTGCCAGCGGGTCTATTTCGCCAACCACACCAGCCATCTCGACCCGATCGTCATTTGGTCGTCGCTGCCCGGCTATTTGCGTTCGCTGGTCCGGCCCGTGGCCGCCAAGGACTATTGGGAAAAAGGGTTGGTCCGCCCCTACCTGGCCCGCACGTTTAACGCTCTGCTCATCAATCGCACCGACATCAAGGTGCACCAAAGCCCGGTCGACCTGATCCTGCGGGAAATCGGCGACCGCTATTCGCTGATTCTGTTTCCCGAAGGGGGACGAAATGCCGGGACGGAGATCGGCGAATTCAAGAGCGGACTGTATTATCTTTCCAAGAAACGCCCCGACCTGGAACTGGTGCCCGTACACATCGACAACCTGAATCGGGTGTTGCCGCGGGGAGAGTTCTTGCCGGTGCCGCTTTTGAGCTGCATCAGCTTCGGTCCGCCGATGTGGCTCGAAGCCGGCGAGCCGAAAGCCGATTTTCTTCGCCGCGCCCGCGAGGCCGTGCGACGCTTGAAGGACGTCTGACATGGACAACATCAAGACCATCGTATTGATGGGGGGCGTGCTGGCCATGCTGACTTCGGCCACCGCCATCGGTCAATACCTGAAGCGGCAAGGCGAGCTGGGCCTGAACGCCGCCGCGGTCGAGACGTTCAACAACCGCATCCGCTCCTGGTGGCTGATGTGTACGGTGCTGGCCGCGGCGTTTGCCTTGGGCAGTTGGTCGCGTCCGACCACGGTCCTGTTGTTCGGCCTGATTTCGTTTTGGGCACTGCGCGAATTCATCACCCTCACGCCGACCCGGCTGGGCGATCACCGCACGCTGTCCTGGGTGTTTTTCGTCTTTACGCCGCTGCAGTACGTGCTGGTGGGTTTGAACAAATACGACTTTTACACCGTGCTGATCCCGGTCTACGCGTTTCTGTTCATCCCTTCGCGCGTGGCGCTGTCGGGCGACTACAAACGCTTCCTGGAACGCACGGCCAAGATTCAGGCCGGCCTGATGGTCAGCGTCTATTGCTTGAGCCACGCCCCGGCGCTGCTCAGCCTGCCGACCCCCGGTCCCGATCGCCACGGGCAGAACGCCCGGCTATTGTTCTTCTTCGTGCTGGTGGTGCAGCTCAACGACGTGTTTCAATACGCCTGGGGCAAATTGATCGGCCGGCGCGTGATCGCCCCGCAGATCAGTCCCAACAAAACCTGGGAAGGCTTTGTCGGCGGCATCGCCAGCGCCACGCTCGCCGGCACGGCCCTGTGGTGGGCCACCCCGTTCCAGCCCTGGCAGGCCGCGGCCCTGTCGCTCGTCGTGTCGATCATGGGCTTCGCCGGCGGCATGGTAATGTCGGCCATCAAGCGCGACCGGGGCGTGAAAGACTACGGCACGCTGGTCGTCGGCCACGGCGGCGTCTTGGACCGCATCGACTCGATCTGCTTCGCCGCCCCGGTCTTCTTCCACCTCACGCGCGCGTATTTGCTCTACCTGGAACCGTGAGACGGGGCGCGCCAGGCGTTACGTGCAGCAGGGCAGGGGGGGCGATCAGCGGATGACCGTGCCGCCATAGACGCTCGCCGTCGCCGGCTGACTGCCTGCCGCGACTGCCGGATTCGCCTGGGCCGCATTGGCCGGCTGTGCGGGCACGGGCTGCAGTGCCGTGGGCTGCACGGCACCCGGCTGAATCACCGCAGGCTGAACTGTGCCAGATTGAGGCGATTGGGTCGCCGTCGCCGCGTGCGGCCGGCTCCATTCCAGAATGGTCTGCCGCACTCCTTGAGCCGGCTGCGGACGCGTCATTTGATGGCTGGCGTCGCCCGCCGCCAGGCCCGTTCCGGCCGGCGCATTCTGCGCTAGCAGCGGATCGCCCGCGGCCGCGTCGGCCGGCGTCATGCCCGGTGCGTGCCAGTCGCCACGGGTGGCCGCGGCGCCACGGACCGGCGCGCCGGGCGTCGGCGGCGCGGGGGCGGCACCGGTCGCTGTCGGACCAAAATCGCGACCCGTGGGCGGAGCTTGCGGCTGGGGCGGAGCGGCGGTCGGCGTGAACTCCAGCCCGTTATCCTGCCCGCGATAGATCAAGTTGGGCGCCGGTCGCGAACGGTCGTTGGCCGCCAACAGGCGGTCGGGCGTCCGCTCGATGTTCGGGCTGCCTTGCCGTACCCAGTCGAGCCAGGTGTTTTGCAGCACCGACAAGTCGGCAAAGCCGTAGTGTACGTTCACGGCCCGCGACCAGTTCTCGTCGCGCATGCCGTCGCCGATGAACTCCAAGAACTTCTGCTTGTTTTCTTTGGCAATCAGGAAGCGGGCGACCGAATAGCCTTGCGAATAGAGGGGCATCACGTCGTGCGGGTATTCCTTCATGGCGAACATCTGGCTGAAGGCGATGCCACGGCCGGTGCGCAATTGATCGACCAGCATCATCTGTTGCTTGGCCTTCTCGCTGGGGTGTTCGACCGTGGTGCAGGCTCCCTCGTCGGCCCAGCGGGGCAGGGGGCGGCGGAAGTGGGTGGCAAAAACCGTGTGGGTGACTTCGTGCGGCAGCACCGAATCTAACACTCGCTCCAGCGAGCCTTGAATCGTCATCCGCCAGCCGTACACTTCTCCCCGCTCGAACATGAAGCTGGTCGCGCCGCCGGCCCCCAAATGGTCGCCGACTTGCACGGTGATCGGGCAGGGCTCGGCCCAGTCGGGCATCTCGTGCCCCAACCATTCGACCGCGAGTTGTTTGCGATATTGTTCCGCCGCCTGGGCAATCTGCTGAGCGACGGCGGGCGAAGCAGCCGAGACGATGAAGTTGGCCGAACGCTGGCTGGCACCCAGCGAACAACAGATGCCGACGGCGATCGCCACGGCGGAAAGTCGGCGGCAGAACTGATGGATGGCCGGGGCCGACTGGGGGACTGTCCCGAATTTGCGAAGTCCCCGCAGCAAATTGGGACGGTCCCCTTCTCTTAGCAGGGGAGATGTGGCGTCGAGGCCGCGTGAAAGACGGCGGGCGCTGCCCGCCACGTGAACGCCGAACGCGCTGGAAGCGTCCATGCTCTAGCCCTCCCTGGCAGTGAAGATCGTACGGGCGCGGCCACGGTCCTTGTGGCCGACCACCTTCTCTGGTTTCCGAGTGGATGCACTGCCGAGCCGGCGTGCCTCCCACCGGATCAGCCGCGGCGCGTCCTGCCTGTTCCAGATAACCGCGCGCTGCTCTCCGCCTGCCGTGGCGGATGCTCAGCGGAGCGAAGGTGTTCTCCCGCGGCGCTTGCTTTGGGTCTGGCCGGTGGGAGCGGGAAAGGTAGGATTCGACGCGAGGCGGAATCTTAGCCGATCGCACCGCGTTTCCCTAGGCCAATTTTCCGTGCGCTTGGCCGCTGATCGCGGTTGCTGGCGTCGCGGCGTCTCGTCGATCCCTGCCTGGCCGCCATCCGACAGGGATGCTGTCATCAGGTCGCTCGCGGCGCAAAACGTTTTGCCGGCGGGCATTTCAACTAGCGAATTTTTTCCACACCGCAATTGAGCATGGTCGTCGCTCGGATTCGTCTAAAAAAACGTCCAAGATCGACTCCAGATCGCGGGTCAAATAGTCTACCGGCGGAGAATCGATTGAGATGCCGCGCGCGTGCGCCGGGCCGCCGCTTGATTTCGAAAAGGGAAGGTACTGAGCATGGCCAGTCGCTTCTGCCGGCGCTCGCGCGCGACCAGCGTCCTGCTCGCGTTCTTCCTGCACGCAATCTTCGTGCTCTTCGCAACCCGGCCAGCGCTGGCCGACGACGCGCAGGAGGCGACCTATGGCGACGCTTCCCAATCATTCACCTGGTTCAGCGCAAAAGGCTATCCCGACGTGGCCAAGGCCCGCCTGGTCGTCGTCACCAAAGGCCGGGACGTTCCCAACGGCGCGACCGATCCGCACTGCAGTCGTGAATACAGTTTTTTGCTCAGCGAAGACGCAAACCATTTCACGGTCCTTTCGCCGACGCTGCAAACCGCGCAGTACACGAAAGCGCCCGCGCCTCCCAAAACGCCCGGTGGCGACCTGGCGGGTAACGTGGCCTGGTTCGAGCCGGCCGACCTCGCCCACGTCGCAAAGGTCGAGTTGGACGATCCGCGAGGTATGCTTCGCGGGCAAGACGGTAACCCACGGACACTCCGTTTCTCCTGGCGCATCCCCGAAACGACGCGGCTGTTCATCTTGGCCTGGTCCTGTTCGCGGCAGGGGCACGCCGAGCTGGCCGAGGCCCTGTTCGAGCGGGCGAAGCGGATTCCCGAGTATCACCGCATCCCGTTCGGGGGAACGCGGTATCTCCATGAGCGCGTCGAAGAGGAAGTTGCCGAGCTAGAAATGTGGGAGATCTGCGTGGCCTTCAGCGATCCCACGATTTCGCGCCAATCGCTCTACGACCGCTCGACGATCTTTCTCAAGCGTTTCCCCGATAGCGAGCACGTCGCTCGCGTCCGCGGCATCGCCAATCTGTTGGCGATGATGATCGTCGAAGAGCGTGGCCATGCGGCCATCAAGCCGGGCGATCCGGCCTGGGACAAGCTCGGCCAGAAGGAACAAATCGCCGAGCTCATTTTTCAGTTGCGCGACCAGAACAGCCATCAAATGTGGTCGGACGGCCCGCTCAGGATTTCCTTCGGGTTCAGCGACCAGCAATCGCCGGCCGATCGGCTGCTCGGTTTCGGCCACGATGCGGTGCCACAGCTGATCGACGCCCTCGGCGATCCGCGTCCGACGCGCTCGGTCGGCGCGCACCGGACTTACTGCTTTTCGCACGACATCCTCACGGTCGGCGACTGCGCCTGCGAGATTCTGGAAAAGATCGCCGCCCGGGCCTTTTGGAAACACAATGGCTCCTCGAGTTACATGTCGAAGGATTGCCAAAACCAAGTCGCCGAAAAGGCGGCCCGCGATTGGTACGCCGAGTTTCTTGGCAAAGGCGAAAAGCAAGTCCTCGTCGATGGCACGTCGGCCGGCGACCGAAACAGCCCCGCGCAAGGTGCATCGTTGGTGAAGAAGTATCCCGACGCGGCCCTGCCGGCACTCATCGCCGGTGCCCGGGCCGCGAAAGAGGACCACGTGCGGGTCAGCCTGGTCTACCAAATTGGTAACCTGACAGGCGATGAGCCGCTCGCGTTCATCTTGGCCGAACTCAAAGACAGCCCGTTTGGCCATTGCCGCCTGGCCGCGGCCAACATCTTGAATCGCCTGGGTCGCCCCGAGGGCGAGGCAGCCATGCTCGACGCCTGGCAGCATCCCGCGAAAACGACCTCAAACTCCTCGGCATCGGGCCCGGAGATCTTCCGCGGCTTTCTCGCCCAGTTCCTAGCCAACCACGGCGGAGCCGAGGCCCTGCGGGCGCTTGCCCAAACCTACAGCAGCGAATCGGGCGAAGTCCGTCACGACATCGCCAACTCCCTGGCCTATCGCAACATGCCCGCTGGCGGGGCGGATCTGCCAGGGTCCGAACCGCAGCAGGGCCCGCCAAAGCAGCCGACAGGACGCGCCGCGCTGCGGACCGCCTTGCTCGATTTGCTGATGACGATCATCGACGACAGCGAGGGGACGCAAGGAGCGATGTGGATCGCCGACAAACAGCTCAGCAACCCGCGGAACTGCGACCTCGCCGGTTACGCCCTGGCGCGCCTCGACCCCGCCCAATTCTCTTTCGACGTGCATGCTTCGTTGGCCGATCGCGAGCGCGTCCGGGTGGTTCTCAAGAACATCTGGCTGAAGGAGCAACGCAAGCCTGAAGAGCCGCTGCCGGCAAGTCCGTCTTCCAATACCGACAGCCTCTACATCCAAGGTTTCGTCCGCTGACGCGGCGCTGGCCAATTAATGCCCTTAGCGTCGCCAAGCGCCGAGGTGATAGAATAAGCCGCAAATGGGGCCAGCGCGGCCCTCCGCCTTAAATCGCCCGCCTGCAGAGTGCGTCTCCTGATGGGATCCATCCGCCCGACCGAGCCGGTGCTGTTCATCGCCGCGGCGTTCAGCCGTTACCCAGCGGCCTTGGATTGGGCCCGCGCTAAAACGTCGGCGGCTTGGGGTGCCGTGGCGCTCGATAGCCCGCGCTTCGCGTTCGACGCCACCGACTACTACGAGCCGACGATGGGGCAGGGGATCGAAAAGTGTTTTTGGGCCTACGAGCCTCTGGCCGATCCCGCGTTGCTCGTCGAGCGCAAGTTGCAGGCCAACGCCTGGGAAGAGGAATACGCGAGCCAGGCCGGCCACGCCGAGCCGCGTCCCTTGAACATCGATCCCGGCTATCTGACCCAGGCCAAGCTTGTGCTGGCCTCGACCAAGGATCACGCGCACCGAATTTATTTGGCGCGGGGCATCTTCGCCGAAGTCACGCTGTTCTATAAAGACCGCCGGTGGCAAGAGCGCGACTGGACCTTTGCCGACTATCGCCGCGCCGACTATCAGGCCTTTTTCGACGAGTGCCGCCGGGTGCTGGTCGAGCGCCGCCGCACGACGTAGCGCGACCGAACCATTCGCGGCCCGCGATCGCATACCCGCGCTGGCTAGAATTCGGCGCCGGCGTCGCAGCGGTGGGTGGCACGCTCTGAGGTCCTCCGAAGGGCGTGAAAAAGGCGTTCATCGCCAGTCGGCTCCAAAATTCCGATCGCAATCTTGTGGGTGGCACGCTCTGAGGTCCTCCGAAGGGCGTGCAAAAGGCCCTCACTGCCAGTCGGCTCCAACCTTCCGCGGCTCTTCA
>DATJTR010000040.1:0-4105 GCA_035503215.1 Pirellulales bacterium | reverse complement strand
GCCATTGGGCCCGCAGCGACGATCCGCGACCGACGCCGGCCGGTCGGGCGGCCCATCGGGTCCACGTGAAGGCCGAGTTCCATGCCCCAGGGGTCGGCTGGGTGCCGGTCGATCTGTCGTCGGCCGTGGAATCGGACAAGTCGCCCGAGGGACTGAAATATTTTGGCCACGACGCGGGCGATTTTCTGGCCACGCACCTCGATTACGACGTCGAGCTCGATACCGGCTTTTCGGGCGTGAAGTCGGTACGGCACCTGCAGAACATCCACTACTATTTCCGCGGCACCGGCAACGTCGACAGCCCCACCATCGACCGCACCTGGCACGTGGAAACGCTGCGGTGAGTGCGGGCCCAGCGTTGAGACCGGCTTGCCCGCTCACTCGCTCTTGCGCCAGGGCATGGCTGCCAGGCGGGAGCGCATCCAAAAGTAGGCGGTGGCGACGACGAGCAGTTCGACGCCGAGGAGCGGCCAGAGATAGCCGGCATAGTCGGCGGCCGTGGCCAGGCTGGTCACGATGATGGCGCACAGCATGGCGGCGATCATGTGCAAGCCGCGGCCGGCCGAGTTGGCTTGGTCGCCGGGAACCGAGAGCGGAACGGCTCGCCCGCCGAGATGGGGCACCATCAGATAGACCGGCAACAGCAGGATGCCGGGCAACAAGAGGGGCAGGTCGGCCGCTTTGCCCGTGAGCGCGACCACCAGCACGATGACCAGCACCAACGGCAGGGCCAACAGCCAGAACACGGCTTGTCGGGCGCCGGCACAGATGGCCGCCGGGCCCGAGATCGGGGCGGCCCGAAAGACGTCGGCCGCCTGCCATTGCTGCGAGAATTGCAGGATGGAGACGCTGAACATCGGCGTCATGCCGAGATACGCCCCGCTGAGGGAGATGAGAAAACCGCTGGCGTGATCTTGGCCCTGCTGCGGGAACAAAAAGATCAGCGGCATCGCCAGAAACGGGGCCACGCCCGGATAGACCCGCAGCTTCACGTCGCGGTCGCGGGCCAGGTAGGCGGCGGCCAGCAGGAACGACGCCCGCGTGACCGGATTACGCAACATCCAAGCCAGCGGCGGGCGGTCGATCAGGCGATCGAGCCAGCGGCGGCCGGGATCGCGGCGACCGCGGGACACGGTTTCGGCAATCGTTTGGATTCCCCGGCCGTAATCGCGGGCCAGGCGGTCGAAGGCCAAATAGGCGAACAGTCCGGTCGATGCGAGCGCCATGGCGGCCAGCAGCCCCGAGCGCGGCGAGAAACCAGTGGTGAGGAGGTCGTCGAGGCCGGCAAACCAGGCCGGGGGCAACGCAAAAATCCACCTGGACAACGAATCTTCGCCGACCGGATTGCCGCGCGGGTCGAAGATGAATCGAGGCAGAAACTGGCCACCCAGCACCGCACCAATGGTGACCACGATTTGAGCCGTGGTCATCAGCCCGTCGAGCTTTTCGCGCCCGCAATAGCGCAGACAAAGCTGATAGACCACCACCACGGCGCTCGTGCAGAAGAGGGCTTCGAGTAGGATCGACAGCGCGTGGGCGGGCAGAAACAGCAGCGAGCCGTTGGGCGCCTTCAGTCCCACGTAAAAGCCGACCAGGTTGAAGGCGCCCGCGAGCCACAACGACACTTCGACCAGCACGCGGATTTTGGCCCAGAGCAGCATTTGCGGCGTGACCGGCCGGTGCAGCAGGATGTCGGCCTCTTGGTTGTTGAACAGCACTTCGCCGGCCGAGGCGGCGACGAACATGCCCAAGAGGACGAACGTCATCGCGTGCAGGTAGGCGCTGAGCATGAAGACCGGCTGACGCTGGAAGCCGAAGGCCACGGCGCCGACCAACAGGTAGAGCGTGAGCGTGAGCGCCAGCTTGCTGGCGACCGATTGCGGAGCGCGTTTGAGCGTCAGCCCGCGCGAGCTCGACCCGCGCAAGAACAAGGCGAGAAACAGCCGCCGCAGGGCCCGCTGAGGGGAAGGCGGAGCGTGGTCGGCGGTGCTGGTCGCGTCCGGGAGGCTGCTCATGGGCGGAAGGTTTTGGCAAAGTCTTCGGCCCGCCGCTCCAGTTCAGTGCCGCCGGTCAACTGGGTGAACAGTCGTTCCAGCGTGCCGGAGTTGTGCTGAGCCACAAGGTCGTCGGGCGCGCCGTCGACGAGCAGCTTGCCGCGGTCGATGATCACCACCCGGTGGCAAACCCGCTCGACGACGTCGAGAATGTGCGAGCTGTAGACGATGGTTTTGCCTTCGCGGGCCAGCGTTTGAATCAAGGTTTTGAAGCCGACGGCGGCGTTGGCGTCGAGGCCGTCGAGCGGCTCGTCGAAAAAGACCACGCTGGGGTTGTGCAGCAGGGCCGCGGTGATCACCACCTTCCGGCGCATGCCCTTGGAATAGGCCCCCAGCAGTTTTTCGCTCAGCGTGTCGAAGCCGAGATCGAAGAAGGCCAAGAACTGTTCGATGCGCTGTCGGGCCGCGGCCCGCGGAATGCCATACAGCGCCGCGACCATGTCCAGGTATTCCAGCCCGGTGAGCGATTCGAACACCGCACCCGACTCGGGCACGAACCCGACGGCGCGCTTCACGGCCAGCGTGTCGGTGCGCAGATCGTGCCCGCAAATGGTCGCGGTGCCGGCGGTCGGCTCGATCATGCCGGTGAGCATTTTGAGCGTGGTCGTCTTGCCCGCTCCGTTCGGCCCCAAAAAGCCGACGATCTGGCCGGCCGGAACCGAGAACGACAGCGCATCGACCGCGGTTTGCTGGCCGAAGCGTTTGGTGAGTCCGTCGAGCGCGATCATCGAAAGCTTTTACCGCGAAAGCTGAAGCGTGTCGTGGCCAGAACTGAATGTACTGGACCGGCGCGAGGGGAAACAGATGGGGCTGCGGAGCGAGCGCAGGCCGAGAGGCGGAAACGCGGCGCGCGGGCCTGCCCCCGCCAGTCCGATTTGCAGAAGTCGGCGAACCGTGTGTTGCCGGAGTCTACGGTGCCGACCGTTCTGCGGCAGGATTGCCAGCGGCGTCGCCTTCGACGAATTTCGGTGCGATGACACCAGCCCGGTCAATGATCACCTGGCGCGCGTCGGGCGCATCGCTGGCTTCCTTGTCGCGGACCGTGAACCGTTTCGCCATGACTCCGTTGCGCGAGATCAGCACGTCGGCTTCGGTGCCATCGGCAGATGCGATTCCCAGCGCCGCACCTCCTTCGGCCGCGGGACGAAAAAACGCCAGCACTTTGCCCTCATCGCCGACGAGCGTAATCCGCTTGGCCTTCACGCTGTCGAGGACCGCCTTGTCGCCACTAGCGCCTGCGAAAACGCCGGCACCGATCGTCAACCCCAGAGCCAGCATCAGCAGCCGGTTGCTCCGCTCGAGTCGCCGCACGCGGGTTTCAAGGTCTGGCATTGGTTCGCTCTCGTGGTTCGGGTTTCGGTAACGAAACGCCGCCATCATAGCCCATCTGGCCAGCGGATGAAAAACCCGATGGTGGCGGGGTTGGTTCACTTTGAGAGCAACCCCGACCCGTTTCGTGGAATCGTCCCGGGCGGCCCTATTTCGGTCCGCAAGCGAAGGCTTCTTTCATGGCGGTTTGCAGTTCGGCGGGAGCGACGTCCTTCTTGTGCGTGGCGAACGACCACTTGTGGCCGAAGGGATCGGTTACCATGCCGTAACGGTCGCCCCAGAACATGTCGGCCGGCGGCATGGCGATCGCGGCGCCGGCGTCGACGGCCCGCTTGATCGCCGCGTCGCAGTCGGCCACGTAGTGGTGCAGCGTGACCGGCGTGCCGCTGAGTCCCTTGGGCGAGTTCGACTTGCCGCCGCAGTATTCCTTGAAATCGTCAACCAGGAAGAAGATCGAGCTGCCGATGCGCATGGCTGCGTGCATGATCCGCTTTCCGTCGGGGGCCAGCAGGCGCGACAGCTCCTCGGCCCCGAACGCCTTCTTATAAAAATCCATTGCCTCGGCGGCTCCGTCGCACACCAGATGCGGAATGATTCCCTCGAAACCCGGCGGAATTGGTTGGTTGCTCATGGTTATCCTCGTGCTTCTTGCGCTCGGGCCTGCCTTCGGCAGTCCTCACGCCGCTCGCTTTTGCCGCTTCGGGCAACGCTCGCTGGTTAGC
>DATJTR010000039.1:0-2158 GCA_035503215.1 Pirellulales bacterium | reverse complement strand
GCCGTGACAGTTCGAGCCCCGGCCGGGCTCGCCGCTGTGGGCTTTCCAGTGCTTCTGGTGCGCGAGCGCTGCCAGGCTGTCGACGCCCGGCTGAGCCATGATCACGACGCTGCCGCCATCGCCGCCATCGCCGCCGTCGGGACCGCCGCGCGGAACGCGAGCCTCGCGACGAAAGCTAAGACACCCGGAGCCGCCGTCACCGGCCTGACAATAAATCGTGACCCGATCGACAAACATAGGGTCAATTATGGCCGATGGGACGCGTGCCGAATAGCGGCCGCGCGCGGACCGCCGCGAATCCGCCTAAAGCTTGAGCTTGGTTCGCGTTACGTCCCAGCTCTCGGTCACTTTCTCGTCTTTGAGGTTACCGGCCCCGCGAATCCACCAGCGGGTCGTCTGCAGGTTGCCGAGCGGTTTGACGCCGAAGAGCAGCGTGTCGACCTGGAGATTGCCGTCGACATGGAAGGTGATGAAGTCGCCCGGATCGTTGCCGAAGAATCGCAGGCCCTGCGGCGATCGGTCGTGCAGAATCGCACTCGACACGTCGACGGGCACCCAGCCGACGCCCCGCGCGAAGAACTCCGCCTTCACGTGCGTCTGATAGTACGGATGATCGAACCAGATCTTGCCCGGCACGGACGATTTGGCCCAGCGTCCCCACAGCGTGCGGGCGGGAATCTCGTTGGCGCGGAGAATCGACGCAAACAGGACCGACAGTCCGCCGCAGTCGGCCCGGCCGCTCTTGCAGACGGCCGATGCGTGGAAGTCTTTTTTGAGCGGCGCGTCGTACTGCATGCCCGCTTTGAGCGCCAAAAAGACGCGGCGGGCAAAATGAATTTCCCCTTCGCGCGGGCGGCGCTCCAGCCCCTGCTTTTGCACCCACTCATGAAAATCGGGCTGATCGAAATCGAAGTAGCCGCCGTTGGCCAGGTACGTTTGCCGTTCGGCCGGCTCCAGATCGGGAACTTTGTGTGCCGGGCCTTTGCGAAGCTTCCGCGAGCGAAGCGTCGCCTCGTAACGCAGCTCGATGTGCCTCGCGTTGATCGGCTGCTGCTTGTCGGCGCGGACGCGTGCCATCACCAGCGGCCGCTTCAGTTCGCTCTGTTCGTGCACCGGTTTGCCGGCCGGATCGAGCGTCGTCTTCGTCTTGATCTGACCGGGCAACTCAGGCGCCTCGGGCGCGAAAATGGTCCAGTCGTTCCCTTTGAGATTCGGATACGAGACATCGCGAGTCAGCGTGGCGACCACGCGCGCGACCGATTCCACGCTCAGCGCGTAACCTTCGGACGGAGCTTGCTCATGCTCGGCGCGGCTTGACCCAGATTTCACTTCCGGCGGTGCGCCGAGCACGCTGCCGGCGAGCGAGAACAGAACCAACAGACACAAGCCGCCGCGATACCACTGATTGTCCATCGAACGATCCTCGCAAGCTGGCGCGCAGGTGCGCCCTCGAGCCTTAGAGGATACTCGCAATCAGTTGCGGATCGAACTCGGAACGAGGTGGCCCGTGAGTGGCCAAATCACCCAGGGCAAGATCTGGCCGACCGACCCCAAATAGTTACCGCCGTTGGGCGGCTGGTCTTTCGTCTCGGGGGGCTTCCATTGTTGATAGCCGTTCAACGAGAGTTGGAGTTCGCGGTGCGGAGGATCGACATCGAAATGCGTGTAGACGAGAGTCTCCTCGATGGTTTCGGAGGGCCAAACACGCCACCATTTCGGCAGAAAAGTCTTCCGATCGATGATCAGCGACTGGTCCGAATAGAGTCGGAAATCAACGAAGTCAAAATTCCATCCCCACCGAATGCCCGGCCGCCGTTTCAGCGCGAACTTCACGAACAACTGAGTTGGCGTCGACGCCACCCGTTCGATCCGGAATTGCGACTTCAATTCGTCCCAGTCAATGCTCGGATCGAACCAGGGGGGAATGGCCTGATGTGCGAATGCCGGGTCTGCAACAACGCCAAACGCGGAACCCTGCGATGACAGCTTTTCGACGGTGTAGGTCCGCTGTTCCTCATTCAACGCGGTTACTAATCCACTGTTGGCTGCCCAAGTCTCGGCTCTTCCCTGCGTCAGTTTATAAGGTATGCCAGATTTGGAACTCCGCCCGCCTTTCATGAAGGCTTGGTCGATCGCCCGGATTTTTGATGATGTAGCC
>DATJTR010000038.1:0-3014 GCA_035503215.1 Pirellulales bacterium | reverse complement strand
AAGAGGCGATTCATTCAGTATAAATCGGCCGAACTGCGGCCGCCGCCCGAACGGGAGGGGGGGCGGGCCACGGAACATCCTGCCTGCGGCCGGGTCGCTCGCCAGCCGCCGGTAAATTATGATGGCAGACTGGGCAGAACTGGTGCGACAGAACGGCCAAAAACGGCTGCGTCAGCGGTTGGGCGATCGTTTCTTTAGGGTCAGGCGGAAAGCATTTATGGCTAGGCGTGCCATCGTCGGATTGATCTGGTGCGTGGCCCTTTATTTGGCCATTTTGTTCACGGTAGGGCTGGTGGCGGGCAACCTGGCGGCTGCCCATGCTGAACCTGGCCAAGATCCGGCGGTAGTCGGTAACGACGCCGGGGAGCACGCCCGCGAAACGGCTGGGCCCTTCATTGCCTTTGCGGTCGTGGGGCTGGTCTTTTTGAGTCTGCGGTTGGGTTATCTGCCCGGGGCGCGTCGCGACCGTGCGGCGATCACGCGCAACTAGCCGAGCGGCCCCCCCCCAATTAGTTGACCGGGGCGTTCGGCAGGGTTACCGTGAGGGGAAGCGCCGAAGTAAGCCGAAGCGGAACAGTTCTTTCGGCCGCTCGACGAGCCGTGGTTGGGGATGGGTGTCTCTCGCTCATCGAGTCGGCGGGCGCTTTTAGCGAAGAGGCCGCAGCACATGGCCTGCCATTTGCCACTTGCCGATCGCGTTGCGCCGGCCCAAGCGCACTATCGACATTGTTTGCTTTGCGAGCATCGCTGCGGCGTCGATCGTGCCGCAGGTGAGCGCGGCGACTGCAAGGCCGGCACGGTACCGCGGCTCTTCCGCCATCGCATCGAGTACAGCGAAGAGGCCGAGCTTGTCCCTTCGCACCTGTTCTACCTGTCTGGCTGCGACCTGCGTTGTGCCTTCTGCATCGCCGAGGCCAACGCCTTTGATCCCGGCCGCGGAAAAGTGCTCGATGGCGAAACGTTTCGTGGCGCGGTCGCCTGGGGCCAGGCCCGCGGAGCCAAGAACATCCAGTGGGTCGGAGGTGAGCCGACGATCCATTTACCAGCGCTGTTGGCCTTGATGGGCGAATGCCCGTCGCTGCCGCCGGTCGTTTGGAAATCGGACTTTTACGCTACGCCCGAGGCGCTGGAGTTGCTGGATCCCTGGGTGGCGACCTTCGTGGCCGACTTCAAGTTCGGCAACAATGCCTGCGCGCGGCGAGTGGCCGGCGTCGAACGCTACGTGGAAGTGGTGACGCGAAATCTACAGATGACCGCTGATCGCTTGATCGTGCGGCATTTGCTCTTGCCCGGGCACTTCGACTGTTGTTTCCGACCGATCGTGGACTGGTTGACCGAGCATTTGCCGCGGGTGCGGTTCAGCTTGCGCGACGGTTTTCTGCCCCGTTGGCAGGCCCGAAGGCACGCGGAACTCTCCCGGACACTGACCGGCACCGAAGCGACCCGGGCCCGGCAGTTCGCACTGGAGGCAGGATTGAATCTGATCGAGTAAAATAGAAGATCGGGTGCGGAGGAAGCTTGGCTCCGCACTTGAAGCAGCCAATCCCTTTAGATCGTGCGGCCGAAAGATGAGCACCGACGACGAAACCGCGATTACCGAAATTACGATCCAGCCCGACGGACGGATTTTTGTATTTGGCCTGTCGCTCGAGGTGGCGCAGGCTCTGGCCGGTCTCTGTCCGGCCGGCCATGCGATCGAACGGCTGGTGGCCAGGTTCGAGCAGTCCAGCTCTTGCCAGCAACCAACCGCGACAGCCCAGAGGACGCCATGAACGACCGACCCGCTCCGAATCCTCAATCATTGCCTCCCAGGCAATCGGTCGCGCCTCAGGGCGCACGCGCCGTGCCGCCCCAGACGGCGCAGAATGTGACGGCACCAAGCGCGGCGCAGGCCGCGCGGCCGGTGGCTCCCCGGCCGGCAGCAGCCAAACCCAAGACCGGCACGGGACGATCCGGACAGGACAAAGCGCGCTGCCGGACCGCGGCTGAAGAATTGGACATTTTGATTCGCGCCCGCTATCCGGTCATCTACCTGGTGAGTTGGGAAGAAGAGCGAGTCGAACAGTGCCTCGCGGAAATCGCCGAGCGGCGCAAGAAGAAACTGTTTATTTGGACGCTCACCCAAGGATTGGTGAAATACGGGGCCGAACCTCCGCGCA
Organism: Pirellulales bacterium; assembly: GCA_035503215.1. Lineage (GTDB taxonomy): Bacteria > Planctomycetota > Planctomycetia > Pirellulales > PALSA-1355 > DATJTR01. The sequence continues at coordinate 855 of DATJTR010000038.1, read as the reverse complement.
GCAAGGGCGGCTCGGGGAGCACGACCGATCCGTTGGCCGCGCTCGATGCCGTGCTCGACCAGATGGAGCCGGCGATCTTTCTGTTCAAGGATTTCCATCCCTTCATGGAAGAGAATCGCTGCAATCTGGCGGTGATCCGTCGGATGAGGGACGTGGCCGTGCGGCTGCGCGATACGTACAAGACGATCGTTGTTGCCGCGCCGCTCCTGCGGATTGCCCCGGAGCTGTCGAAAGACGTCACGGTGGTAGAACTCGGTCTGCCCACGCTGGCCGATTTCAACAAACTGCTGGAACGGATCATCGAGGACGTCAAGGACAAGCCAGGGGTGGAGATTGCGCTCGACGCCGAATCGCGCTCGCGGCTGCTCAGGGCGGCACAGGGATTGACGCTGAAAGAAGCGGAAAACGTGTTTGCCAAAACCCTGGTGATGGACGGCCGCTTGGATGGCGAAGACGTGAACGTGGTGTTCAGCGAAAAGCAGCAGATCATCCGCAAAAGCGGCTTGCTCGAGTATTACGACGCGCAGGAAGACATCTCGCAGGTGGCTGGGCTCGACCAGTTGAAGATTTGGCTTGGCAAGCGCGGACTGGCTTTTGGCGATCGGGCCCGGCAATTCGGCCTGCCGGCGCCGCGCGGCGTACTTTTGCTCGGGATGCAGGGTTGCGGAAAAAGCTTGTGTGCCAAGGCCGTCGCCAGCATGTGGCGGCTGCCGCTGTTGCGTTTCGACGTGGGGCGGATGTTCGGCAGCCTGGTCGGATCGAGCGAAGAGAACGTCCGCCGCGCAATTCACACGGCCGAAAGCGTCGCCCCGGCCGTCCTCTGGATCGACGAAATCGACAAAGCGTTCGCCGGCG
>DATJTR010000037.1:0-3747 GCA_035503215.1 Pirellulales bacterium | reverse complement strand
CTTGACCGCGATGATGGCCAGCAGCCCAGCGGCGGCGGCCACGATGAGATAGATGAACAGCTCCGACAGGGGCACGACGATACCTCGCGAGTATGCTCGTTCGAGGCACGCCCGGCAGCGCGGCCGATCGCCCCGCGGCTGGCACTGGCCAGCCAGGCGTCGGAACGCAGGCGGTCAAGAGTGGCGTGACGCCAACACGGTTCAGGCCCAATCGGGCGGAAACGCCGGGCCAGAATTGCATCTGGCCGTCGAGCGAAACCGATCGAGAACGAGCGTCCGAGCTTCCGTCTTCCGCCGAACCGGAACCAGGCACAGGGGGCAACCCAACAGGTTGCGGAGCCAATCGGGAGCGCGGCGACACGGCGAGCGGCCGCGGCCGACGACCGGCGGCGGCCCTTCGTCGCACGCGAAGCGCCACGCGACAACCGCAGGCGCCGCGAGAGCGGCGACCATTGCCAGCCAAGTTGACTTACCCCACGCGCGCCACGTTTGCCCTATCGCGCTCGGGCCGGGCGACTTGCCCGTTCGACGCGATTCGGCTGTGCAGGCCTGTCGGCCCAATGACGGCGAACCACAGCGCGCCAGCAGGGCCGCCCAAGCCTGGGCTGCCCCCTGCCGCACGAGACAGATTCGGGCCAATCGGCCCCACGGAGAAAACTCGCCGTGGACGGGCCGACCGCCCGTGTCTGCTTTCGATCCAACCCCGCCGCTACGTGCCCGCGAAGGCTCGCCGGCGCGCAACGTTCTGCCCACGAGCGCGCCCAAGAATTGGAAGAAGAAAAGGAGATTCATCTGCCGGCCGTTTACCGCGCGATGGTTCGTCTCGCCACCTGATCCAGATACAATCGGAAGCATGTCGTGAACCGTCTTTGGCATGTGCCACCCCTGGTCTGCCGGGGGTACCACGAAAGACGATCTTGTCAAAAACCCTTCCTCGGGAACGAATTCGCGAGGAAACCATTGGTCGATTCGCGGTAGCGTGCGGAAATCATTCCCCGCGAGCGATTTCTTAGAGAAACGCCCACGGAGAAAGGGTTTTCAAGAGAATGCCTGATTCGCTTGCGAGACCCATCCGCCCGCTTACTTAGAAGTCTAGAAGATAGAGTATCAGACTGTCGGCGGACTGCAACCTTGAAATGATGATGGCCGAATTCCGCTCCGATCGCCACGCCACAGGCCGCCGCGCCGTGATGCCCGACAGCGCCAATTACGAGCCGCCAGCCGTCGCGATCGATCTGGAATCGCGCATCGCCGAGGCGTGGTCGCCCGCGGCCTGGCAAGATGTGCCGGTCGTGGTGGCCGTGTCGGGCGGAGCCGACAGCGTGGCGCTCGTACGGATCTTGGAGCGGCTGCGGCCGCCGTCGGCCCGGCTGTGGGTGGCCCATTTCAATCATCGTTGGCGGGGAGCTGCGGCCGAGGCGGACGAACGGTTTGTCGCCGAGTTGGCTGCCAGTTTGAAACTGGGTTATCGCGCCGGCAGGGCCAGCGACGAGGACCTGGCCACGACGGGCGAAGGACGCGAAGGGGCGGCCCGGCAAGCACGCTACTCCTTTTTGACCCGCACGGCCGAGGAACTCGGAGCCCGCTACGTGGCGGTCGCCCACACGGCCGACGATCAGGCCGAGACGATCTTGCAGCGCGTGCTCCGCGGCACGGGACCGGCCGGGCTGGCAGGCATGCCGCGCGTGCGGCGACTCTCGGACGCGGTGAGCCTGGTTCGCCCGCTGCTATCCATCCGGCGGCAGGAGCTGCGCACCTATCTTGCTGCCATCCAGCAAGTGTGGCGCGAGGATGCGACCAACGCACAGACCGACGCCACGCGAAACTGGATCCGCCACGAGTTGCTGCCGGCTGCGGCAGAGCGTGTGAACCCCTCCGTCGTCGACGCCGTGGTGCGACTCGGTGCGCTGGCTGGCGAGATGCAACAGGTCGTGGCCGCGGCCGCCAAAAGAATCGTCGAGCGATCGATCGAGAGCACGACCGGCGGCACGCTGGTCTGCCGCTGCGACGCGCTGGCCGGCGAGCCGCGATACCTGGTGCGTGAAGCGCTCAAACTCGCCTGGCGACGCGCCGGCTGGCCGGAACAAGCGATGGGGTTTGCCGAGTGGGAAGCTTTGGCCGAGATGGCTTGCGATTGCTCGCCAGCCGGACGCCAGCGCGATTTGCCCGGGGGAGTTCGCGCCCAAAGAGATGGGACGCGGCTGTTGCTCAGAGCTGCCGCGCGGTCGTGAAAGGGGCAACCTTGGTTCCGCGGCAGTGTTTTGGCTTACGAGGGACAACCTATGAGGGATGGCACGATGCGCTTCGCGCTGCCTTTGCCGACTAGCTTGATCGCGCTAATACTCGTGTCCGCTTGCCTCGCTGCGATATGCGCTGGCGGTGCGTTCGCGTGGTGGCGGGCGGTGTGCAACCCTTATTATGGTGTAGAACGAACCGAGTTGGACGAGAGCTTCTTATATGGACGGATACCAGAAGCACAAATCCGCGAGCTGCACGTCTTTTTATTCCCAGGAGGCGTTCACTACGACAGCCAGGTTTGGGATTTTCGGCGTTTGCAGCAGACCGTGATGTCGGACCGAAATGAAATATCAGACTTTTGCGCCGCGCTCATTCCAACCGGGGAACGTCCCGATACGAAGGGACACATTCTTGCGTACGGTCTCATCCGGGCCGATTTAATGGACGGGCAGAGCACCCATTTTGAGTTTGAGCTCGCCGCGAATGACGTGCGACTCACGGCACCCATGCGTGGAGGAGAGTTTGGAGCCACCGGCAGCTTCAGACCAAGTCTCGTTGGGTGGCTGCGGCGCACCTTGCACAAATAGATGCTAGGACTGCGAGGCCCGTCTGATCGACAGCCTGGTGCCGGCCAAAGAACTTCGGGCGCGCTAAGGCCGCGCCGCAGCCACCTGCCAGCCGAGCCGACACACTGCGCCGGCGGATCGCAGCCGGGCAAGTGCGAAAAGGACCGTGTCGCGCGCGGCCCTGGCGTTTTCAAATGGTTTGGTTCCGGGCGACAAGAATTTTGCTTGACACCTTACGGCTTGTGCCGTAATATCACCGGCATTACGACACCAGCCGTAGAGTGGAGCATCGCGATGGCCAAGGTGTTGCCGACGCTAGGCGAATTGGAGATCGGCGTGCTGCAATTGGTGTGGCGCGAGCAGCCGTGCACCGAGCGACGCATTTGGGACCTGGTTTGTCAGCAGCGCGACGTCGCCCGGACCACCGTGCTCAAGACGATGCAGCGACTGGAAGCCAAGGGCGTGTTGGTTCGCGTGGCCGCGACAGGGCCCGTGCAGTACCGCGCGGCCGTTGAACCCGAGCGGCTGTTGCCGGAATTGGTTGGCCGATTCGTCGAGCAGACTTTGGGTGGCTCGTACGGCCCCTTGGTGACGTATTTGGCCGACCAGGGAAAACTGTCGTCCAAAGACCTGACCGCCCTGCGGGCCATCGCTCGGAAGCTGCGCGCCGAGACCTCGGACTAGGCAATTTCATCACGAGGCCAGCGATGATGATTCCCGGTGCAGCGACCACGAACGCCTGGGCCGACGTTTGGTCAGCCCAGATGTTTGCCATCCTGTGGCAATCGGCGTTGCTGGCCGGCATCGTCGGGCTGTTGGCATCGCTGCTGCGACGCGCTTCGCCCGCACTGCGGTATTGGCTGTGGCAACTCGTGGCGCTCAAGCTGCTCTTGATGCCGCTTTGGTCGGTTTCGTTCTCGCTCGCCTGGCTGCCGGCACCTGT
>DATJTR010000036.1:0-4603 GCA_035503215.1 Pirellulales bacterium | reverse complement strand
CTTCGCCGGTGGAAAAGCCGGTGATCCGTTCGGCGGCAGCATTCATTCGCAGCAAGCGGCCCGCTGGACTCACATCGATCACCAGGGCATCGACCGTTGCCCGGAGAATTTCGCAACTTGCGCGCTCAGCGGCCAGTGCTTGCTCGGCCCGATGCTGGGCGATCGCCGTGGTGATGAAATGGGCCGCGACTTCCACGAGCAACGTATCCCGCGGACGGAATTCGCGAGGCTGGTTGGTCGAGACGCCGAGCGCTCCGAACGACTCGTTGAAGAACCGCAAGGGGCAGAGTATCAGTCCCCGGGCACCGGTGGCCAGCAGGCGTGAGTCCTTGACCGGCGCGTCGGCCGCCAGGTCCGTGACGGCCAGAGGTTGGCCCGTGCCCAGGACATGTCCCACCAACGACTGCGCATCGTCGGCGGGCGTTTGGTAAATGAGAGGCGATTCGTTGCCGCGCGGGGTCAGGGCGACTTGAAACGAGCGCTGGTCGTCGATCAGCTTGGCGACGATACCGAAGTCGGCGGCGAGCGACTCGGCCAAGAGCGACGCCGCATCTTGCACGACTAGCGCCACGTCGGCCCGGGCCACGGCCCAGCGTCCCATCGTTACCAGCAAGGTCTGCCAGCCATCGTCGCGCGGCACATTGCCGCCAGCGAGAATAGCCGGGCTCTCGCAGAGCGCGGGCATCGCGGCGGAAGTGGCGGGCGAAGTTGACATGCGACTCGTGGAACCGACGGAAGACGACGAACAGCGATGCTCAGCGGGCGAAAGCGCGATTAGTCCGCGCCCAGACGTTTCCGATTGCCGCGCCGTGCAACGCCCGCAACGCGGGGCAATCGTTACTGCTCTGGTTAAATCTCCTGCGTACGAGGCTCAAGCGACAAAATGGGCGGAACCACCGGGGTGGGCAATTTGCCGTCGTGGAAGAACGTGCGGTTCCGGCCATAGCGTTTGGCCTCCTGCAACGTGTTCTCCAGACGGTCAAGAATGCTGGCGATGGTGTCGCCCGGGACCGGTTCGGCCACGGCACAACTGACCTGGGCACCAAATTGCTCGCTGCCGGCTTGAAACTGCAGTGTTTCGACCTGCTGTCGGACATGCTCGAGGGCCGCGGTCGAGGCGCGCCCATTCGTACCGGTCATCAAGAGCAAGAATTTTTCGCCGCTGAGGCGGGTGGCCAATTGTCCGGCCTGGAGCGCGCCTGCGACCAACTGCGCGACGGTGCTCAGAATACGGTCCGCCGCCTGGATTCCCCGGCTGTCGTTCAGTTCGCGGCAGCGATCCATGTCGACCAGCCCCAGCGACAAGGGTTGCTGACGGTCGGGATCGGCGCGCCAGCAATCGGCCAGCGCCGCTTCCAGCCGCGAGCGGCTGACCAGGCGACCTGACAATTCCCCCTCGACGGCCGCGGTGCTCGGCGCCGCGCGACCAGACAATTGCAGCTCGCAATCATCGAGCGTATCACGCAGCGTGTGGCTGGCGTCGATCAGTCGGGCAGTTTCGGTGAAGATCTTTTGACGATCCAAGAGATCATTGTGCTCAGGATTGATCCGCTCGAGATTGTCGTTGGCGCCACGGACCTCGCCGGAGTGTTGATTCAACGCTGCGCCGAGTTGACGCCCGATCTGCTTGTGTTCCTCGGCCGCCTGGCAGCCGCGTTGCAAGCGGTTGTTCGAATCTTCGCTTTGGGCCAGATAGTTGGCGTTCGCCTGGCAAAGATCCTTCAGGCAGGCCTGCATCGTCGCCGTATCCTGCATCTCGTTGCCGGCCCGCATGCGGCGATCCAGCGAGGCCAAGTGTTCGCGGTAGCGAACCAGATCGTCCTTGAATTCTTCGATCAGTTCGCCGACAAGTTCCGGCTTTTCATCTGCCGCGGGCGTTGCCGGAGTGGTTTCTTCGGCCGCGTTGGCGTCGGCCGCCGAGGCGTTTTGATCGGCGCCGGCCGAGTTTTCATCGGCCCCCGAGTTCGCGCCGAGTGGAACCGAGTCTTCGATCGTTTGCCCGGCGATTCCCGAGGCCTCTGTGGACGGACAGGGAGACAAATTGAAATGCGGGGCCAGCAGCAGGGCCAGTAAGTAACCCAGCAGCAGATTCAATCCAGCGATGATGAAAATGAAACTAGCCACGCCCGACCGCCACGCGCAAAGGCCCGATGAGAGTTCCAACCGTACCAAAAACATAGGTCACGCCCGCAGCGGCGGTCGCCACACGGGGGGACGCGGGAACTGCAAAACCCGTCACCGGAATACGTCCGGCAGTGCCGGACGGGGCGCATAGACCGACTGTAGGGAGGTCGGCCAGTGACGATCTGGCCGCCGAGCAGGGGTGCCACCGGGTACGCGAGTCCGGCGGCTTCGGGAGCGATGCGGCCGTTTAGCGTGCCGTCGTGGGCTGCGGCTTCGCTTCCACCGCGGAGATCGGTCCGGAAGCACGGCGGACTTCGAGCGAAGTCAAGCGGCGCGTCCCTTGCGTGCTCCGCTCGGCGGCGAGTTGTTCGAGAAACGCTTGGGAAGCGCGATCCAGCACCACCACTTCGCTTTTGGCCGCGGGATCGCCAAGCGGACGCACGATGCAGATTACCTCGGCCTGCTGAGCAGGTGTTTTGAATTGCCCCAGCGTGTTTTGCTCGGCCATCGACAAACCGGCCAAGGCGGCTGCTTGCCGCAGTTCGTCGGCGGTCAGCCCGCTCGGCACCGAGCGACTTCCCGGGCCGGATGCTCCCGTTCGTCCACTTGCACCACCCGGAATCGCAATCGGGCCCTCGCTGCTGCCGGCCGCCAGCGCGCTAGCCGCGGGACCGGCCGAGGGCGACTGATAAACAAGACTCAGATGGGCCTGATCGAGTTCCTTGTGCAGCGTCTCTACGGCGGCGAACAATCCCTCGTTGTCCATCGGATCGGCCGCGTTGCAGACACCGACGAGATAGCCCTCGGAATCGAACAATCCGCCGCCCGACCGGCCTTGCACGGGTTGGCCGGCGACTTCCACGTTCGCGGGACCGGAGAATTTGTTGACGCTGGTCACTTTGCTCTCGCGAACCGTTGGAGCGGCACCGTGATCGCAGCCGATGCTGACGACGCGATCGCCGGGCAACACGCGATGACCGGGCGGAGCGATGCGCGCCGCCGCCACCGGTACGCCCGGCCGAATGCTGACCAGCCCGACGTCGCGGCCCCCTTGATCGTAGCCGTAGCTGACCAATTGACCTTCGAGCTTGGAGACCGGTTGCGCTCCGAAGACGTCGACCGTGATTTTTCCTTTGCCTTGAGAGTCGCGGAAGATATGGCCGCACGTGACGATCAACGCTTCGCCTTGCCGAGCATCGATGATCGTGCCCGTGCCGTACGAGAATCCATCACGATCTTCGATTTTTAGGCGCACGGTCGCCGCCAACAAGCGTGACGCCGCGGCACCGGGAGAAGTGCCTGCCTGCGGCGGCGCGTGAGCCGAAGGCGGAGTCGGCACGCCGACCGGTCCTGCGAAGCTCGTGCCCGCACCACCCGCCGAGGCGGTAGTTGCGGCTGCCGCACGCGAGCCAATTCCTAGCGGCAGTATGCCGGAGCTGGGTGGGCTGGCGGCGGGAACGGATGCGTCGGGGGATTGCCCCCGCGCTTGGGGATTCGCGGAATAGGAAGCGGTCGGTTCAAGCCGTGCTTTGGCCAATAACGCTTCGAGCTCGCCGGCGCTGGTGGCGCCAACCACCCGGTCGACTTCTTGTCCGCCCACCACCAACACGTAGCAGGGGATGTTCGTGACGCCATAGCGAGCCGCCAATTGGCGGTCTTGGCTGACGTTCACCCGGCGGATCGGATGACCGGCGGCGATCAATTGCGAAACGATCGGTTCCATGCCGCGACAGGGGCCGCACCAGTCGGCGTAGAAATCGAGCAAAACCGTATCGTTACCGGCTCCCGTTACCGTCAACAGAAGCGTGGCCAGGTGCGTCGCAATCATGGGTCCCTCCTTGGATCTTTCCCGCCCGTCCATTCGGGGAATCGGTGCTCCGGGCGATTCGCGCTCGACTTGCGCGAGGGAAACCGAGAGGGGTGGCAGAGCGCGCCAAACTCGAGAGCGGGACGCCCCCGGGCGGTTCTTGCCCTGGGTCTCGTCCCCGCGGCGCTTCCTGGCAACCTCCCTGCTGCCTCGCGTCGATGCGGATGACGCCCGCGTCGTCAGTGCCCGGTGGGATCAACATCCCCAACCAAGCCACGGAATCCTTTCCTTGCCGACGACGGCGGAACGGTGGCTCGCTAGCGCACCGAGCGGGAATGGGGCGAGGCAGCGATGACAGCAGGTCGCGGCCACGATGCCTGCTGGTCGATGGTCCAAGCTGGTCAGCCCGGCGGGACGGGAGCGAACAAAAATCAAACTTCCTTGTCAAACATGAGTGCCTGGGTCCAAGCGGCGAGCATCTTGGCGACTTTTCGCAATTTTTACAATCGCAATCTCGCCCGATTTCCGGTCCAGACGGTTTGCAAGCGGGCGGTTTTGCCCCTCGGTCGGTCGAAAGGATTGGTTTTACGCCTCGCTGGCGCGCGATTCAGCGAGCTAAAGCAGCGCGAGACCGCTTCTCGGCCGCGGGCTCGTACGCACTGGGCTTTCGAG
>DATJTR010000035.1:0-6223 GCA_035503215.1 Pirellulales bacterium | reverse complement strand
CCATAACCATGGCGAGGCTCCTTCCTCGGCTGGAGAGAATTCAATGATCTGGTCGTTGTGAGGAGTCTCGCCATTTTTCCCAAGCCCAATTCCCGACCTGCTAGCTCCAAAATAGCGCAACACCAAAACTTGCGCTTCGGGTTAGTGAGTCGAGCACACCGCCAACAGGTTAACGTGCGCTTTCGCCTTAATGATTGAACAAGAACTCTTTGCTGCTGAGCACGCCCCAGTACAAGTCTTCGATCAGCACGCGATGATTCTGCTCGCCGGAGGCGGCGAGCGCGGCCAACAGGTGCGATTTTTCGTCGGCCGTGGGCAGCCGTGAGAGAGCCGTCAGGTAGAGATCGTCGATCACCGCGTCGTCCGGCGTGCCGGCGGCGAGCAGGCGGTCGATGCGGTTGTCGGCCGCTTCCAGCTTGTGATTCAGCGTGTCGCCATTCGAGATGTTCAGCACTTGCACCATGGTGGGCTGCGACGAGCGTTCACACTCGCAAGTGCTCGCCCGCTGGGGCCGGCCGAACGACTTGAAGAAATAGGCATTGGCATCGACGTCGACCTGCTCCATTGCCCGCTTGCCCAGCGGCAGATTGCGCACGTCTGAGCTGCCATAGCGGACCTGAAGCTGGGTGGGCACGGCGGTGACTTGCGAGAGGGCGTCGATCAGCACCTCGGCCTTCAGCCGCTTGGGATAGTAATGGGAGTAGAACCGCTCGTCTTGCTTGTTGAGTTCGGTCGGTTGGCTGGCCCGAGCGTAGGTGGCCGATTGCAGGATGGCCCTCATCAGGGCCTTGAGGTCGAAATGGTTTTCAACCAGGTATTTGGCGGCGGCGTTTAACAGCTCGTCGTTGCTGGCCGGATTGGTCAGCCGCAGATCGTCGACCTTTTCGACCAGCCCAACGCCGAAGAAATTCGCCCAAACACGGTTGGTGATGGCACGCGTGAAGTAGGGATTTTCGGGCGAGGTGAGCCAGTGGGCCAGGTGGACGCGGCGGTCGTGCGGATCGTCGAGCGTCATCGGCTGTCCGTCGAGCGGCGTGGGTGGTTGCGGCTTGCCTTTGCTGGGCTGAATCAGTTCGCCGTCGCTGCCGGCAAATACCGTGCGGTTGCCGTCACCGTTGCGCGCGTCGCCTCCCCAGCCTTTGGCCTGCACGCGGGAGAAAAGGTTGGCCATGGCGAAATATTGGTCGTTGGTCCACTTTTCCAAGGGGTGGTTGTGGCAACGGGCGCAATTGATCGTCATACCCAAGAACGCGGCCGAAACGGTTTCGGACATTTCGGTGGCGTCTTGATGCAGCGCATAGAAGTTGGCGGCGCCGTTTTCCAGCGTGCTGCCCGACGACGTGACCACTCCGGCGACAAATTGATCCCAAGGGACGTTCTGTTCGACTTGCGCGCGGATCCAGCGGTAATAGGCGGCCAGCGCGTCGGGGCGCAGCCGCTGGCCGCTGGCCAACAACAGATCGCACCAGCGATAGGTCCAATAGTCGACGAACTCGGGCCGGGCCAGCAACGTCTCGACCAGCCGGTCGCGCTTGTCGGGCGAAGCGTCGGCCAGGAACGCCCGAGTTTCGTCGGTCGTGGGCAGCATGCCGATGGTGTCGAGGAATGCCCGGCGGACGAATTCGCCGTCGCTGGCCGGCGGCGAGGGGGGCAGATTCAAACTTTCGAGCTTCGAGAGCGACAGTTCGTCGATGAAGTTGCGCCGTGGGGCAGTGGCAAAGACTTCGCTGGGAATGGCGGCCGGATACGGCACGCTGAGCGTACCGATGACGTTCAAGCTGAGATACCAGGCGCTGGCGACCGCCTCGCCCGGCCCGATGATGCTGACCAGCCCGTCGGTGTCGACCGTGGCGACCGATTCGTTGGTCGACGTGAACTTGGCCCAGCGAGTGACGTCTTCCATGTGGCCATCGGTGAAGTGCGCCCGCACGATGAGCTGTTGCTTGGCGCCGGGGGTGAGCCGAGACTTTTCGGGCAACAGTTCCAGCCGCACGATGCGCGGGTCGTCGGCCTTTGGCGGCGGAGCACCGGCGGCGATCCACTCGGCAATGACTTGATATTCGGGCGAATCGGCCGGGAAGCGGATGCCGCCTTTGTGCGGAATCATTCCCGTCGGCTTGGTCAACAGCAGGCTGCGTCCCGGATCGCCCAGCACCACGCGGCGGGCACGGGCCTGGCGCACGAGGGTCGAATAGTCGGCCAGGGCGTCGAAGCCACGCAGGCTGAGCTTGAAACCTTTCTTGCCGGCAAACGCGCCGTGGCAGGCCCCCATGTTGCAGCCGCTTTTCGAGAGCACCGACTCCACGTGATTGCGGAAGCTCCAGACGAAGGGCTGATCCATGGCGACCACGGTCACGTCGGCGCGGGCCTGATCGCTGCCGGCGGTGACCACGATTTCGGCCGTGCCGTTGCCGACCGGAAGGACGAAGCCGTCTTCGATGCGGAAGACTTTCTCGTCGCTCGAGGTGAGCGTGAGTCCTTCGGTAACCTGGCCGACGCGGCGGCCGGCGTCGAGCCGCTCGATCACCAGGCGCTGCCTGGCGGCCGGACCCGAGAGAACCATCGAGCCAGGGAGGACTTCGAGCGCGTCGGACGCGGGAACCGTGTCGGCGGTGGGCGAACGACCGACGGCGGCCACCGGATCGGCCACGGGAGCCGCGGCCAATTGCGTACCCGCGGGCAGATCGGCCGCACGCGCAATGCTGGTCGCGAGCGCAGCGAGGAGCGCCACGGCCAGCACCAGGCCGACAGGCAACCGAAGGATAAGGTGTCGAGTGCTCATGGACTTCTTGTCGAACGTGTGAGGCGGGACGGCGACGCCGGCTCGGTAGGTCAGACCTTGGCCTGACAACTCCCAGGCAAAGTCAGGCTAAGGCATGACCTACTTCTACTTCGTGATCCTCGGACCGCCCGCCGATTTCGAAAAAGTTCGTTAAAACAACTCGTGGATTTCGCGTTTGCCGTAATCGACCAGCGGGAACGGGCGGCCGGCGGGACCGGGAATTTTGGTCTCCAAGTTCATGCCCATGCTGTGATAGATCGTGGCCACGATCTCGGCCGGATCGACCGGTCGTTCGGCGGGCACTCCGCCGATGGCGTCGCTGCGGCCGACGACGCGACCCCCTTTCACGCCACCGCCGGCAAAATAGCTGGTCCAGCATTGCGGCCAGTGGTCGCGGCCGCCGGCGGGATTGATCCGCGGCGTGCGGCCGAACTCGGCCAGGTTGCAGACCAGCGTTTTGTCGAGCATGCCGCGCTCGCTGAGATCTTCGATCAAGGCGCCGTAGGCCTGGTCGTACATCGGTACGACGATGTTCTTCATGCCGTCGATCGACGTGAACGGGGCCGAGCCGTGGATGTCCCAGGTGATTTCGTTGAACACGGTGAGGAAGGTGTTCACGGTGACGAAACGGACCCCCGCCTCGATCAGCCGGCGGGACAGCAAACAGCACTGACCGAAACGGTTCAGGCCGTAACGTTCGCGAACGGCTTGGGGTTCCTTCGACAGGTCGAAAGCCTCGCGGGCTTGCGCGCTGGTCATCAGCCGGAAGGCCGATTCGAAATTGCTGTCGAGCAGCCGGGCGTCTTGGCTGGCCTCGAAATCTTTTACCGTCTGATCGACGATCGAACGCAACTGGCGGCGCCGGTCGAGCCGCACGTCGCCAATTTGGGGCGGCGGCAGCAAGTCGGGCACTTTGAAATTCGGCTTGGACGGGTCGGCCATCAAGGCGAACGGATCGTTCTGCTTGCCGAGGAAACCGGCGTCCTGGCCGTGCGACAGGCCGCCGCCGGTTTCGCCCATCGGTTCGGGCAACAGCACGTGGGCCGGCAGATCGCTGCGCCGCCCGCGCAAATACTCGACCACGCAGCCGGCGTGGGGGGTAACGACGCCGCCGGTGAAGAGCCGGCCGGTCTGCATCATTTGGTGGCCGGTGTCGTGTACGGCCGAGGCGGTGTGATAACAACTGCGGACCAGCGAGAACTTGTCGGCTAGCTTGGCGTGCTGTGGCAAGATCTCGGAGAGTTGAATGTCGGGGGCGGCGGTGCTGATCGGCTTGAACGGCCCACGGATTTCGGCCGGGGCGTCGGGCTTCATGTCGAACAGGTCCAACTGGCTGGGGGCACCGAGATTGAAAATCATGATGACCGAATTGCCATCATGCTCGGGATCGACGGCGCCTTGCGCCTGCGCGGCCAGAAGCTGGGGCAGCGCCAGGCCAATGGCCCCCAGCGTGCCGACTTGCAAGAAGTCGCGGCGGGTCATGCCGTCGCAGGTATGTGCCGTCCCCTTACCGATCAGATTGAGCATCGTGCGACTCCTCGGGGAAAGAACCTACGGTCAACGCACTAGGCTGGCACGGGTGGATCGGGCCGCACCGGCGAGGGCATCGCGCTGGGTGTCCCGGCGCGCGGTTGCCGCGGCGGTCCCCACGAGGGCGGCCAAGAGACGGCCGGCCCGGCACGCGGGGTAGGGAGCGATCGAAGCGCTATCGGTATGGATTGACGTAGCCCAAGCCGGCAGACAGCCCGGCCGCCAACATATCAATGGTACCCGAAATGAGTTCCCAAATAAAGTAGTTGGCGCCGCCCGGAGCCCCCGTTTTTCGAGGGCTGGTAAGACAATTCGAGGGTCTGGCGAGATTTCAAACGTCGCGCGTCTGGGCGGCGCGGGACGCGTCGCGACGGGGGAGGAAGTGCTTGGTACGCGGGAGCGGTCTGTCGCCGCCGCTTAGGCGAGCGGCGTGGCCGTGCTGGTGGCCGCCGGCAGGGCGACCGGGTCGGGCAAGAGCAAGCCGACGTTCAGCACGACCGTTTCGGCGTGGCGCTCGGGTTCGGCCACGACGGCCGGAACCGTTTCGGCCGCCTTGACCGCTTCGATGATCTGCATGTCGACCACCGCGGTAGGATGGATGTTGATTCGGCCAAATCCGCAATGCTCGGCCAAGGCCACCAGTTCGTCCTGGGTGCGCATGCCGCCGGGCAACAGGGCCGAGATCTCCAGGTCGAGCATTTTGACGATCCGGTCCCGGCCACTGCGCGGATCGACCACGGCGTCGATCCACAAAAGCGTTCCGCCGGGCGGAAGCGCGGCATGACAATTCCGCAGCAATCGGGCCGCCCCCTCATCGTTCCAATCGCAAAGCGTGTTCTTGATGATGCAGGCGTCGGCCCCGCGGGGAATCGCTTCCAAAAAATTGCCGCCGATCGTGCGGCAGCGACCGGTGAGGCCGGCCGCGGCGAAGCGGGCTTCGGCCAGAGAAAGCGTCTCGGGGCGATCGAACAAAATGCCGCGCAGGTTCTCGTGCGCCGCGAGGATGTGCGAGAGCAGGCTGCCTCCGCCCCCGCCGACGTCCATGATCGTGCCGTAACGGCCAAAGTCGAAGGCTTTGACGAGCTGGCTCGATTGCCACTCGGTCCAACAGCCGAGACCGGCAAAGAAGGCCTCGCGGGTGTCGGCATGCCGACCCAGGTAGTCGTAAAAATGCTGCCCATGGGCGAGTTGGAACGCCGGCGTGCCGCTCTTCACCGCATCGAGCGAACGAGCATAAGCCTGCCACATTTCGGGCCGGGCCATCATCCGCACCCAAGCACGCAGCGAGCCGGGCACATCGGAGCGCAGCACCTGGGCACGGCGGGTCAAGCGATAGCGACCGACGCGATCCTGGGCAAACACGCCGAAGGCGGCCAGCGCTCGCAGGATGCGGTCGAGCGCGCGGGCGTCGCTGCCGGTGGCGGCGGCCAATTCATCGATCGAAAGCTCGCGCTCGGCGAGCAAGTCGGCAATGCCGAGCTCGGCGGCCACGTAGTAGGCCCGCGCGAGGTGGAGCGATTCGATGGCGAAGAAGACGCCTTGAAATCCAGGCGGATTCCAAAGCGCCATCAGGCGGCGTTTCCAGCGGCTGAGGAGCGACATCGCTTGCGGACTCCGGTGCCCGTGCGCGCTTCGAACCGCCACGCGCGCAGAAAGTGCGCCCGCGGCAACCATCCTTGATATCGGCAGAAAAGTTTCTTTTCTCGCCCCAGATTGACGTGAAGGGGCGCGATTCCGCGGGGAATCGCTGCCGCGCTAACCAGCGGGCATTTTTAGACCGTTTCGCAAGGCCGTGCCGGTCGAACGCTTCCCTTCCAGGCGACACGAACTCGCTCGACGAGGCCCACCCAACCGCGGTAGGGTTCCGTGCCGTTCTCGGGGGCCACTTTGATCGT
This sequence comes from Pirellulales bacterium, assembly GCA_035503215.1. Classification (GTDB taxonomy): domain Bacteria; phylum Planctomycetota; class Planctomycetia; order Pirellulales; family PALSA-1355; genus DATJTR01. The sequence continues at coordinate 16 of DATJTR010000035.1, read as the reverse complement.
GTAGATCACGAGTGCA
>DATJTR010000034.1:0-2144 GCA_035503215.1 Pirellulales bacterium | reverse complement strand
TTTCGCACCGGTAGCGTCGGATCCCACGCTGATCCCTGGCCGCGCGCCGTGCGGCCGAGCCGCCCGCCAATCAAGCTCGGCCGTGGAGTGATTCGCTACCACGGGGATGTGCTCGCGGAGCTGTTGTTGATAAGCAAAGATCGATTCGGCCAGCTCGTCGGCCAGGGCGCATCCCGCCGGCACGACGACCGGCACGCCCGCCCCCAGCAGTTCGACCATCACCCCCGAAATGCGGTAGTGGTAGGCCAAAGGGTCGTAGGTCAACAGGCCGATGTCGGCGCTGGCCAGATATTCCACGTATTCACGCGGCCCGAGGGGCCAGCCGGCCAATGCGATTGGCCCATTCGCTTGCGGCGCAGCGACCGCCATGCCGAATTCGGCCGATAGCCGACGCAGCGGCGCGGGCAATTCTTCCTCCGAAGCGGCTTGCAAGGCAACTTGCAATCGTCCGCGGGCGAAATAATCGTCCTTCAATCCCTCGACGATTTGTCCCCACTGGCTCGCTCCCTTTTCACTCCGAGCCTGGCCGGCGCAGATCGCCCGCAACGGCGCCTTCTCTGCGATCGCCGCGCGGCAGGCGGCGATTTGAGAATTTACCGGAATCGGCAGGACCGTGAACGATTCGCCAAGGCAATAGCCAAATTGATCGGCCAACGACCGCGTCGTCGCATACAAATGCACGCGATCGCGCGGAAGCGCCGCCAGCAGGTCGGCCAGCGCATCGGGAAGATCCAGCAGTTGATCGTCGTACTTGCGACTCTCGCGAGCATACCAGGTTGCGGCGTCGACCAGCGGAAAATGAAATTGCAGATGCCAATCGACCTTGCACGCCGCTCGATTGCGCGGCGCCCAGTCGGCCAATCCCACCAAATCGGCCGGCGTGACGGTCGGCACGAAGATCTGATCGCCCGGCGTTGGCTGACACGCGGTCCAAGTCGCGTCGAGCGCCGCTCGATAGCCGCGAGTCGCACGGTCGTGGCGCCGTCCGTAACGCCAACCATTGATCTGTGCTTCGCATTGCCGGGCCAGCGAGAGCGAACCGCCATCGGCCGTGGCGGCCGCCAGCCGTCGTTGGCTCTGGCGGAGCTTGTGCAGGACCGGGCGATGGCGATCATCGCCGAAGGCACGGTGGATTTGCCAATTGCCGGTGCGGCCTCCAACCGCATCGAAATCGCGATGCGCGGCCAGCATTGCTTGCCAGCCGTTTCGCTCGGCGGCGCTCAGTACGTGCACGTCGTATTCGAAATGATGCTGGCCGACCCCGCGAAGCGTGGGATCGATGACCACGAACTTTGCCATCGTTTGTCTCCTGGCACGTTCGCCGTGACGTATCAAGATGATGCGGGCTGCCGCTGAAAGACCCGCAGCGGGCCTGGCACGGCTTGCGACGTGCGAGCAATCAGGTCGCGCAGCACCTGGTCGGCCGTGTGTACGGGCGCCCACTCGCCCGCAAACGCCCGCGCGGTTTGGTCATAATGCTCGTGATGATCGACGACGTCGCGTAAGCACTCGGCCAATTGACTGGCGTCGCTGGCCACTTGACCCACGCAGCCGCGTGCCGGCCGAGAGTTTTCAGTGGCCGCGAGAAACAAGCATTCCATCCGTCGCAACAGCAGCGGCTCGTATCCGAAAGCCGTCTGCAGGCGGACTTCGGCCTGCCGGCTGCGTGGATCGAGCGGCACCAACACGGTCATCGCCTCTCCCGACGTTCGATAGCCGACAATATCGCGGCGGCGATCGCACGGTTTGCCCTCGGCATCGCGCTGTTCGACGCTCACGGCACAGTAGTAATTCCAAGGATTCGGGACATCACGCTCCATCTTGAGGAGCATGTAGGTCGCATGAGTGGGCACGTCCGCGTGGCAAACCGCCGCCGGATAGGGCGCGCAAGGCGTATCGACTCCCACGATAATTCCCGGATCCACCGTGTTTTCGACGGCGGTTTTCCACCGAAGCTGGCCCGTCGCGTGATGGGCGAGTACCGGCAGTCGCTCCGGCAGTTGCTCCTGGTGCGAGTAAATCGGCTCGGCGATTTGATCGGCCAGCCAGCAACCGGCCGGTACGACGACCGGCACACCGGCGCTGAGCATTTCGACCAGCACGCCGGAGCAACGGACGTGATAAATCAGGTTGTCGTACATCAA
>DATJTR010000033.1:0-3141 GCA_035503215.1 Pirellulales bacterium | reverse complement strand
CGGTGCGCACCAATTCGACGATGCCATAGGGGCGCATCAGGTCGATGAAGGCCTCGACTTTTCGCTCGGGACCGGAAACTTCGACCACGACTTCCAGCGTGGTGACGTCGACGACCCGGCCGCGGAAAATTTCCGCCAGCTCGCGGATTTCGCTGCGCTGGCCGCCCGACTCGGCCCGAACTTTGATGAGCATCAGGTCGCGTTCGACGAAATTCTGCGAGCTGATGTCGGCGACGCGGACGACCGTGACGATCTTTTCCAGTTGCTTGCGGACCTGCTCCAGAACGTTATCGTCGCCGACGATCACGAAGGTCATCCGCGACAGGTGCGGATCCTCGGTTTCGCCGACGGCCAGGCTGTCGATGTTGTAGCCGCGCGAGGCCAGCATTCCGGAAATGTGCGCCAACACCCCGGGGACATTCTGAACCACCGCCGACAACACGTGACGCATTGCGCCCACTCCAGCCAGACCGCCGTATGGAATTAAACCAGTGATGATAGTCGCCCTGGCGGAAGCCCACAAGTTGCCCGGCGACGGTGTGTAGCCGCCAGGGCGGCTGCGACAAAGAGACCACCCTGGCTGGTAGAGGTTCGCCTCGCCTCGGCGGAATGCAGGGTATGCCGCCAGAAAGTCTCGCCCAAATTGGCGGGGGGCCAGGACGGTGCCTTCGCTTTTCGCTGGAAGGGCGGTTTAGGCGTGGGCCCCTTTAGCTGCGGTAGCTTTCGTGGCAGCTATTGCAGGTCTTTTCGATCGTGCCGACTGCCTTGCGGGCACCGTCGAAATTCTTCTGCCGTGCGGCCTCGGCCGCCTCGACGGCCGCGTCACGCATCGTATGGGTGTATTCCAAGTACGTTTCGTCGTCGGAGTATTCGAAACCTTCGCGGCCGATCACCTCGGAGATCGCGGCGATCAATTCGGCCTCGTGCAGAAACTGAGCTCCGTTTTTCTGGAAGGCCGCGGCGTCGGCGGTCCAGGGGCTCAACCCTTGCCGCTGGGCTCGATCGAGGCGTTGCATCAAGGGTGGGCGACCGGCAACTTTGTCCCAGGTGAAGCTTTCGGTTTCCTTGGCCGCTCCCGAGGCGTCGCCGCGTACCAGTTTATCGAGATCGTCCTGGCGCGCTTTGGCCTCGCGATACGAAAGATCGGTGCCCACCTTGCAGTTGAAACCGGCCCGACTGACCAGCGGACGGATCGACCCGGCGGCCTGTTTCCAGCGGACGTCGGAATCGTAGCCGGCGATGATGGCGAACATCACGGCCAGATCGCTGAATTCCCGCCGGGCATCTTGGTATCCGCCCCCCGTGAACGCGCTGGTCGTTTTCAACGTGTCGCCCAATTGACGGACAGTCGTTTTCACTTCCGATTCGAGCGTGTCGGAGGAAATCAAATGCGACCAGGCAAAATTGCCGCCGGCCGCCCCCGAGGCCGTGCCGCCGTCGGACGAGCCCGACGAGCTTCCCTCGGCAACTCCCGCGGCGGATGCGGCAGTCGGCCGGGGCCCGACCAGTGCCTGGCGCGCATCGGGAAAGAACACCTCGGACGTTTGGGCATCGTCCCATTTCGGGGGATGTGACCGCTTGATTGCCGCGGCCCAAACCGCAGACGCGATGAGCAGGACGGCGACAAACGCCAAGACGGGCTCGGCAGGTCGCAGGAGGAAATGCTGGATTTTCATAAAGCAAGCTGGCGCGTCGGCCGGATGATCACATCATCAGCGATTATCGGCCAAAGCGCTGAGAGTGGCAACCGGCCACGCGGACCACGGCGGGCTATAATTGAAGCATGGAAGAAGCGCGCAAAACAAACCGTCGCCAGTTTTTGGCCGGAAAATCGGCGACTGCGGCGCTGGGCGACGCCGTGAATGCGCTGCTCGGGCCGGTCGAAACGACCGAGTCCGGCGAAGCGAGCCTGCCGGAAGGCTATCTGCTGGAGTTTTCGCGGCGGGCGATGGCGTGTCAATTTGCCATCTTCCTGAACGCTGGGCAGTCGACCCAGCAATCCGACGCGGCCTGCGCCGCACTCGACCTGGTCGATCAACTCGAAGCACAGCTTTCGATCTTTCGCGACACGAGCGAGATCAGCTTGATCAATCGGCACGCGGCACGCGAGCCGGTGAAGATCGAACCTCGGCTCGCCGAACTGTTGGCGCTCGCCGAACGCATCAGCCGCGAAACGGGCGGAGCCTACGATATTTCGGCGGGGCCGCTCGTCCGGGTGTGGGGATTCGTGAGGCGGCAAGGCGCGATGCCCGACGACGCGGCGCTGGCGGAGGCACGTGCCGCGGTGGGGCAACACTTGATTGAGCTCGATCCTGCGGGCAGAACGATCCGGTTTTTGCATCCGGGAGTGGAGTTGAACCTGGGCAGCATTGGCAAGGGATATGCACTCGATCGGGCCGCCGAAGTGCTGGCGGCCGCCGGAGCAAGCGATTTCTTGCTGCACGGCGGCCAAAGCAGCGTGCTCGCACGCGGAGCGTGCGTCGAATCGGGCCGGGCGGAAGCCTGGTCGATCGGGCTGCCGCATCCCTATCGCCGCACGGAGCGGCTGGGCCAGATCCGGCTCGATGATCGAGCGCTGTCGACCAGCGGCTCGGCCACGCAGTTCTTCATGCACGAAGGGCGACGGCTGGGACACATTCTCGACCCGCGCACCGGGCTGCCGATCGAGGGCGTGCTATCAGCCACGGCGATCGCACCGACCGCGGCCGAGGCCGATGCACTTTCGACCGCGTTTTACGTGCTTGGCCCGCAGGCGGTCGAGCAGTACTGTGCTTCACACGCCGGCGTGGGGGCAATCTTCGTATTGCCTGCAGCGCGCTATCCGGCGATCGATGTGCGAACGTTCGGCGTAGCCGAGGAACTGTTTACAGCCCGGTAGGGAAGGACTTGGCGGCCGCGACGTCGCCCGCGAACAGCGGTCGATTCACGAAATACCAATTGACCGGCGGCGGCCGGAACGGCGCGGGGCCGCAATTTCTCCGGCGTTTGCGCAGATTGACATCTTTCGCGCCGTCTCGGTCTCGCTAAAATGCACGCAGCCCGAAACGTGGCGGGCTGGGCCCGATTCGGGACACAAGCGCTTCACAATTCGCCTTTCCAGTTCTGCCGACCGGTCCCGGTTGGCACACTTGTCCAAGCGGT
>DATJTR010000032.1:0-3799 GCA_035503215.1 Pirellulales bacterium | reverse complement strand
GTGACGGCGTCGATTTCGAAGGCAAACCGCAGCGGGTGCGGGAAATCGTCTTTCTGGGAACCATTGACGACGCGGCCGAATTGCTCTCGTCGGCGAGCCATCCGGCGGCAACGTTGGGCGCGCGCCGGCTCTTGCTGGCCGGCAGCGAAGCGGTCGACCCGATTGCCGAGCTCGTCCGCAAACGGTTGACGGAGACTGAGTTGGCCGGCGGCCAGGCGCGGCAGCAACAGAATTCGATTGCCTTGCTGGCCATTCTGGCCCGCAGCGATGACGCCGCACGGAGGGCGTATTGGCACCGGCTTGACGAATTGATCTCGGCGATCGAGCAAGGGACGGCGCCGCCGAGGTGGCCGGACGATTTCGAGCACTCGCAATTTCGGTCGATAAATGCGCCGCCCGATGCCAATCACAGCCTCGCCTGGCTCGTTGAGGGGGCGGCAACCTCTCGCGATTATCGATCGCCGGCCGGTGGGCGGCGCTGGGGAACGCCGGGCGAGGCGGCGCAAGGCGATCGGCTGGAACGCGAGCTGATGGAGCAGTTTGGCGATCGCCTGACCCGATTGCGCGACCGACAAAGTGGTGTCTGGCGGCGCGAGCTGCAACTGGCGCTCGATTTGGCCCAACTTGACGAACGACGCGAACTCGCTGGCCTGGCCCGTGCGAATGGCTCGGCAAAGCTTTTGGTCTCGAAGTCTGCTGGCTGGGTGGGAGGGAGCGAGGTCGTCGCCTGGTCCCGCGACGGCAAGCAATCCGCAACGGTCGGCGAGGGGTTGGGGCAGGTCTGGAACACAGCCGATTGGACCGTCAAAGCGGCTTTCCCGGTCGAAGGCGCGAGCGCCGTCGCCTTTTCGAAAGACAATCGCTCGCTGTTCCTTGCCGGAGACGGCGTGGTTCGCGTCGAATGCGCCACCGGCCGGGTGATTCAGAAATACGACGACCAAGGCCTCGGCGTGGCCGATATGCAGCTCTCGGCCGAGCAAGACGTGATGGTGGCACGCAGTTACCACGGCAACAAGCTCTTTGTTTGGCAGTTGCCGGAGGGAAGACTCATTCGCGAGATCGAAGCCGTTGAAGGTGAGCCTGGTTTCGCGCTGCGGCCGGACGGCAAGGTGCTGGTGCAAAAGATCGACGACAAAAACGGCTGGCTTGCACAGGACGTGCTGGGGGACGCTTCGCCAGTGGCGCTGAAGGCAAACGGTGTGCAGTTTGCGCCCGATGGACGGCTCTTTGTGCACGAACCTTCCGGCGATCAGAACACGAAGCGCCGCCGCTTGGCATGGCACGAGCTGCCCAACGACGGGGGCTTTGCACGGCTCCCGGCGCGTGCTTCGGTCGAGGCGGTTGGGGCGGCTATGAGAACGGTGACATGGCTGGAGCCGCGAGCGATGCAAAATCCGTACGAAGATACGGATATTCCAACGGCACCCGGCGAGGGACCGGCCGTGCGAGTCGTTTCCGAGCCGGAGGGAAAGGAGCTTGCCTGCTTCGAGGTGCATGGGTGGTCGGCAAGCAGGCCTGATTGCCTGGTCCTCTCACCGGACGGCAGCCTTCTGGCGATCGGCATGGCGTATGAACCAGTCCGTTTGTTCCGCGTTCCCTCAGGCGAGCGATTGTTGCCAGGAGAGACGCACGTTGGAGAGGTTGAACGCCTCCGCTTTTCATCAGACGGCAAAACGCTTGTGACTCTTGGTGATGATGGGCGCGAAGTAACTTGGGACGCGGCGACGTTGAAACCGCTAGGTGTGGTGCCGCGAAGGGCCGAAGCGGCGGGACGTTCATCCTTTTACGAAGGTTTGGTGAGCGAGGACGGTACCGAACGGTTCACGCTCGATTCGCACCTCGACTACCGCATGGCGCGAGCGCGAATCGTCGTTGCCAACGCGGCCAGCGGGAAGGAGTTGCGGCGGCGAGAGATCGAGTTGCCCTGGTCGGTGAGTGGCGAAGATCTTGGGCTCGTGCCGGGCGGACAATACCTTTACCTCGACACGCAAATCTACGACCGCCAGACACTGGAAATGGTCGCCGGCCGGCGCCTTCACTACATCGACGTTCGCTCGATGGTTTTTAGCGCCGATGGCAGCCGTTACGCCTTTCTCTCCACCCAGTGGGGCGAACGATCGGCCGATGGCCATCGACGGGGCGAGCACGCGGTGCGCGTGCAGGAGACTCTCTCGGGCAAGACGATCGCGTACCATGAAACTGGGGACCATGAGGCTGGTTGCCTCGCCTTTTCGCCCGACGGAAAGGGGCTGGCCTTTTTGGCCGCCGACAACACGCTGCGGATCCTGCCGCTCCCGTAATGGTGACCCGCTGGTGCCCTGATTCCGCTGGCGGCAGTCGGCGGGCGGCACCGCTCACGCCAACCGTTTGCGGAACCGCGTCATGCTCAGGACGACGAGCAACAGGCTCATGCCCGAGAGGACGACGAAGTTGAGTTTCAGCTCGTTCCAGCCGGCCCCGCGGAGGATCACGCCGCGCGAGGCGTCGATCATCCAGGTGGTCGGCACCAGGTAGGCCAGCCATTGGAAAATGCGGGGCATCGACTCGATCGGAAAGACGTAGCCGGAGAGGAAGATCGAGGGGATCACGGTTCCCATCGACAGTTGCAGCGAAGCGTCGCGCGTGGTGGCCAGCGTCGAGATCCAGAGGCCGAGCCCCAGCATTCCCACGATGAACGGCAGGGCGATCCCCAAGAGTGTCAGAAAGACGCCGTGTACCGGCACTTGGAAGGCGCTGCACATGAGCAGTGCGATCACGCAGAACTCGGCGGTCGTCAGGAACAGATAGGGGACGATCTTGCCCAGGATGAGCTCGCGGGGGCGGACCGGCGTCATGAAGAGTTGTTCCAGGGTGCCTTGCTCACGTTCGCGGACGATCGAATTCGACGTGAGCATCACGGCCATCACCTGGCACAAGACGACCAAAAGGCCGGGGATGAAGAAATTGGCCGAACGCGTGTCGGGGTTGAACATCACCTCGGGCCGGGTTTCGACCGGCAGCGAACGGCCGGCAAGGATGTGAATGAGCGATTCGCGCAGGGCGATGGCGTTTGAGACATTGACCGCTTCGGCCGCCACGCTGGCTTCGCTGCCGTCGACCAGGACCAGCAGTTGGGCGGTCTGACCGGCCATCAATTGGCGGGAGAAATCTTCGGGAATCTTCAGGCCGACGTGGGCTCGGCCGGAAACGATCGCCTCGTTGAGCGCGGCGTCGGAGTAAACCTTGCCGACGAGGTCGAAATCGTCGGAGTTGGTGAAATGGTCGAGCAGCGTGCGGCTCTCCTGCGTGCCCGCCTGGTCGAACACCACGGTGGGAATGTGGCGAATGTTCATGTCGACGGCGTAGCCCAACATGAAAAGCTCGACGATCGGGATGAACAGGCTGAAAAAGAGCGTGCTGCGGTCGCGGATGATGTGCAGAAACTCCTTCCGCGCGACCGACGCCACCCGCTGCCGGGAAAACCCGGTGCGGACGCGCGAAGCCTGGCGGACGGGAGGCGATGGGAGCACGGCGTCGGGCTGTTTCGATGCGGGTTGCAAGCTTGGTCGGTCAGCCGCCGGGCCGTCGCCGTTGCGGGCGCGCGACAGGGTGACAAACACGTCTTCCAGGGTCGGTTCGGCCGGAACGACGTCGTGGCTGGGCACGCCCAGCTCGGCGTCGGTCAGGTTGTCGTCGATCAGGGCGAACACCGCCTGGCCGAAGAGCGTGGCCTGGTGAACGCCCGGCTGCTGGCGGAGCCGTTCCAACACTTGGGCCGGCTCGGCGGCAACGATTTGCACGCGCCGCGTCCCCGCCGGGG
>DATJTR010000031.1:0-8516 GCA_035503215.1 Pirellulales bacterium | reverse complement strand
ATATCGGGCGATCAGCGGGACCACGACGTTCATCCGGAACTGACACATGAGAATGTTCTTGTTGATCAATTCGAGGGATTGGTTGATCCGGTCGACTTCGGCCTTCGTGTTCGATTTGAGCTTTTCGGCGTCGTAGTCGATGTCGGTTGCGGTTTCGTCGACTGCCCGCTGCTGCTTTTTCAGCGATTCCTGCCGGGCCTCGCCCTCGGCCAGTCGTTTTGCTCGGCGCTGTTCGAATTCGGCGCGAGCCTTGGTGAATCGCGCGGCGACCAGTTCTTCGTTCCGGGTGAAGTCGGTGCTGTCGGCCCCCAATTTGGCCAAGACGGCTTGCTTGGCGCGGCGCAACTCGTCGGCCGTCACCGTGCCGGACCGCGGCGCTTCCAGAAAGCCGAACACGCGCCCCAAGAACTCGGCGGTGGTGTGCCACTCGGCAGCCTGAGTCGCAGGCAATTCGGCCGGGTCTTGCTTGCCGAGCAGTTCGGCCGCTTTGCGCACGTCGGCCACCACGTCGCGATGCTTGCGCAGCGCCATTTCAGTCCAAATTTTGGCGCGCCACAGGTGAAGCGCGCGAGGCTGCTCCCGCAGGGCTGAATCGAGCGCTTCGATCGCGCCTGGATACGCATGTTGTCGGATCAGCACCAGCGCGAACGCGTACTCGACCTCCGCGCCCGTAACGGCTTTGGCTTGCAGCGCTGCGTGCAGCTCACGGGCTTTCGCGAGCGCGGCCGGAGAGTAGCGGTCGCCCAGTTCCAACAATCGCGCGGCGTCGTTTTCGGGAACGTTTCCTTCGCTGGTAGCGGCCCAGCCAGCGCGCAGCGATACCGTCGCCGCACATGCCAAAATGAGCAGTCCCAAAACTCGCGCGATGACCCGGCAATCGATCATGACGTCGCTCGCCACGACGCAAAGTTAGGAAACAAACCGTCCGAGGGAATTGTCTTCTTCTTGGCCTTCTCTCGACAGCCCCAGAAGCAAGCTTTGCCGGCTGAAAAGTACCGATTCATTAAACACTTATCGAGGCCGATCGTGGTAATTCTAACGAACAATTAACGCCTGTGCGTAGGGCGCAAAGTTGGTCCCGCGGCTGCGGAGCGAGGCTGCGGGCGCTGGCCCAAACCTGGGGTGAAACGGCGCCTCGGTGTGGATTGCGGTAGACCGCAATCGCCGTGCTGGCAGCAGTTCAAGTTCGGGCCGGTGTCGATGGTTCAAACGAGCTTCGTGGAACCGCGCTCGCTGCCAACGGTCACCGCCTCAGGCCCCCAGGGCTTTGCCCACGTGAACCGGCTCGACTCCCGCCAATTTGGCGTCCAAGCTCTCGATTTTTTAGGTCCGCCCCTCGTGGTCGAGCCCAGCCAGTTGCAGCGAGGTGGCGCGCAGATCGCGGACATGGACCGTCCCTCGGACGATGGCGAAGTACCCTTGCCCAAGCAAGGATTCGACCCAATGATAGGCATGTTTGCCATTGCCCGCGCCAGCGAGATTTCGTGACAGAACCAGGACCGCTGCCGATGTCGACGCCTGCCGCCGTTTACCCATCGGGCGAGAGCCATTCGCTGCTCGTCGGTTACTTGCTGTGGATCTTCGGATTCACGGGTTCTCACCGGTTCTATTACGGCAAACCGGTATCGGGCACGATCTGGTTTTTCACGTTTGGGCTGCTGGGCATCGGCTGGCTGATCGACCTGGTTCTGATCCCGGGCATGGAGCGCAGCGCGAACCGCCGGTACCAGGATGGGCCGTACGATTACACGATCGCCTGGATCCTGCTCACCTTTTTGGGATACCTAGGCATCCACCGGTTCTATCTGGGCAAGATCGGCACCGGGATCATCTATTTGCTCACCGGCGGACTGTTCTTCATGGGGGTCTTGTACGATTTTTGGACGCTCAACGGCCAGGTGAGCGAGTGCAACACGCGAGCCGTGCCCAGACTCTGAACGCTTGCCCGACCGGCGGTCGCGACGATCGATTCGCCGAGCGTGGGACTGAGTCGGTGCTCCCGGTCACGGATCACTCGAACGGCTTGCCGCCATCGTCGGGTTCGGATTTCTCCGCATTCTCCGCCGGTTGCTTGGCGGCAGGGGGTTTCGCCGTGTGCTTCGGCTGGCCATCGTTGGCCCCGGCATCAAAAGCTGCACCCACGGCGGTCACCGCCGGCGCGGCTGGCTGGGCGTCGCGTGCTTGCCGCAAGCCGGCCAGGAGCTGCGCGATTTGCTCCTGCAAATCGTCGGTTTGCGAGATGACCAATGCTCGGGCTTGGGCCAACGGCTCGATGCTTGCGGGGCCACCGACTTCGTCCCAGGTCGTGGGGGCAATGGTTTTGGAAATGACGCGGATCAGCGGCTTGAAGTCCTCGCCCCCCAGTACGTCGCCGCGCGGCGTGGCCAAATCGCCCACCGGATAAATGATCGTCACGAGTTCGTTCCTGGCCATGTCGGGGGTCGTGATCAACAGCACTTCGTCCCTGATGACGAAGGCCAGATCGAGCGGACGGAGAAGTAAGCGTAACGCTGAGCGAAGCGATTCCCCGCTCAATTGCCGAGTGACTGGCATATCACTGCCAATGCTTGCCTCTTCCATCGTTTTAAGATCGAGTTGGATTTCAACATGGTGCGCGTCTTTGATGTATTGAACCACCTGGTCAAGCGGCAGCTCGTTGAAGGTGAACTCGGTCGGTTCATCGAGGATTTTGTTGATCTTTTCCCGCATCAGCATTTCGTGCGGACTGCCCACCACGATCGCTCGATTTTTGTTGGGGTTGGCGGGAGGGTCATTCTTTGGAGCTTTTCCTGTGTCGGCTGCTATTACGCCGCCGACCAGAATCGCCAACGCCAGCGCGCACGCGCCCATTGCTCGAAGCCGTGACATGGTTCACCTCGCTGCCTGTAAGAAGGGTCTGTTCCGAATTCGCTCGCCGCTTGGGCCCGAACGCGATGGTGCTGCCTCGCACAGGCGGGCCGCGGTCAGCGCTTTCAACATATTCGTCGTCAAAGCGCGGAGCAACGTTTCGACACGCCGGATCAAACGATGGATAGCCTGCGAACGATCGTCAGTCCACGCGGACCAGCGTCCAGCACCGCAGCGATGGCTTCGTGCGGCAATCGGCCGGCAGCAGCCCGGCAGTCACGTCGCGAATCGTCGCCCAGGGGACATCGGCCGGGTCGAGCCGGAACCGCCGTACCGTGCTGACCAGATAGATTTTGCCCCGGGGGGCGAGCAGCTGATGGATTCCTTCCAAAAGCTGCCGATACGCATCGCGCGGGTTCCATGCCCGGCGGTCGGTCCGCCGATGGAAGCCGGCTGGCGGAGCGACGAGCGCCAGGTCGAAGGGTGTGCCGCCGGCCGCGGCCGATCGCTCGATCCACTCCAGCGGATCGGCCTCGAGAACGAGATGATTGGGCTGACGAAGGTCGTTCAACTCGAAATTATGCTCGCTCCAGCGAACAAAACCACCGCTGACTTCGAGGGTGACGGTTACTCCGGTTCGATCGCTGCTCATGGCCGCTGCGACGGTCGCGGCGCCGCCGTGGCCGAATAGATTCAGGAAGCGCTTTCCCGCTGCTTCGCCGGCCAGATGGGCGCGAAGGGTGCGCAGATCGGGCGCAAGGCCGGTATCGTCGCGTCGGCCGAGATCGACCTCGATGCGGCAGTCCCGCTCAGAGACGACGAACCGTTCGTTCCGTTTCGCCGCCCCGTGCTGCTTTGTCCCCCCGGCCGGTATCCGGTCGGACCGGTGAGCGTGTCGGCGTTCGGGGGGCACTTCGAGCACCTGGCCGACCACTTCAGCCAACGCGTCGAACCACTCGCGATGCTCGAGCGACGAGCGGCCATGCGGACTTTCGTGCTCGACGACGTGCAGCCGATCTTCATAGCGATCGATGGTCCACGGCACCTCGGGCAAGTCGCAATCGTAGACGCGGTAGCAACCGATTCCCTGCCGGCGCGCCCAACGATCCCAATGTTTGGCCATGCGTGCCAACCGGCTGCGCAGCGCCTCGACAGGCGATGACCGCACGGCACTGGATCGTGGCGCGCTTTGCGGACTGGTCACGGTTGGCTCGGCCGGCGACGCGTGCGGTAAACCTTGGGATGGCGAAAGCTTGAACCGCAGCAGCCGACACTCGATCGGTCCGTTCCGCAGCGGGATGCTGGCCGCTGGCTTGATGCCGAAATCTGCGATCGCCGGAAGATTGCCCGCCAGTACCCAGGCCTCAAATCCTTGCCAGCGCCGCGAGAGCGCGTTGCCCAAGCGGCGATAGAAGGCTCCGACCCCGGCCACGCGCAGCCGCTCGTCGTATGGCGGATTGATGACGATCGTGCCGCGAGCGGTGGGCGGCTCGAGCTGTTCGAAATTCGCTTGTTGCCAAAGGATGTCGGCGGCGACACCGGCGCGGGCGGCGTTCTCGCGGGCGGCTGCGACGACCGCCGGATCGAGATCGGAACCCAAGATTCGAGACTCGCCGGACGGAATCTCGGGACGGACGGCCTGCCGTGCTTCGTCGAGAACGCGTGCTTCGAGCGCAGCGTCGAAATCGAGCCAGCGGCGATAGCCGAAATCGTCGCGGAACAGTCCCGGCGCGATGTTGCGTGCCATCAAGGCCGCTTCGATGGGCAAGGTTCCCGAGCCGCAGAGAAAGTCGACCAACGGCGCTGCGCCATCCCACGCCGATAGTCGCAAAATGCCTGCAGCCAACACTTCGTTCAGCGGTGCTTCTCCCGTGATCCGTCGATAACCTCGTTTGTGCAGCGAACTGCCCGAGGCGTCGAGATAGACGGTGCCTTGCTCGCCGGCGACGTGCAAATTGATGCGTAGATCCGGCGCTATCCGCTCGACATTCGGCCGCACGCCATGCCGCTCGCGAAACCAGTCGACCACCGCATCCTTGGCCACTTGTGCAGCGTAGAGCGAATTGGTCAGCAGCCGGCCATGCACGACCGGATCGATCGCCAGAGTTCCGGTCGGCAGAAGAAATTGGCCCCATTCGATTTCTTGAAGGCGTGCATAGAGCGAACGGTAGGGATCGGCCGCTTGAGGATCGAGCTTGAACTGGCCGATCGGCTTGAGAATTCGCACCGCGGTGCGGCACCACAGATTGGCTCGATACAGCAGCTCCTGCTCGGCTGTGAATGAAACCATCCGCCGCCCGATCGAAACTTCCGTGGCACCAAGCTCCGCCAATTCCTGGGCCAGCACGGCTTCGAGGCCGAAGAAAGTTTTTGCGATCGTAGGAAACGTCGTCACGGTCGACACCAGAATTCGCTTAACTTTCCATCATCATCGCCAGCGGCGATGCGAGAGCGAGCAAGTCGACAAGCTGTGGAATCATCTTTTCCATGGCCCGAGTTCGATGGCTGAGCACGCCGCGCGTGGCCAGTCCAAACTGGGCGAAAGTGCGACGAAACTCGACGATTTCAAACAGCGGATCGTAGCCAAATCCTTCGTCGCCGGCCGGCGCGATGCAGATCCGTCCGTGACAAATGCCGTCGCTCGTCGCGCGGATGCAGCCCGTCGGATCGGCCAGCGCCAAGTGGCAGGCGAAGTGAGCCGTGCGGCGTTCGAGCGGCACGCTGGCCAATTCGGCGAGCAACCGCCGACGATTGTCGGATGGCGACGCACGCGGACCGGCATAACGAGCGGTCTGAACGCCCGGCGCTCCGCCCAGCCCGGCCACCACCAATTCGGTGTCATCGGCCAACGTCCACTCGCCGCTCGCTCGGGCGTAGGTGGTTGCCTTGAGGGCGGCGTTTTCCGCAACCGTCGCGCCGGTTTCTTCGACGTCGGGCAGAACGATGCCGGATCGATCGCCGGTGGCGGGGCCATTGGGGACGAGGATCTCCAATCGGTCGGCCGGGATGCCGACCGCGGGCAACCGCGCGGCGATCAAGTCGACAAGCTCGGCGAGCTTGCCGCGGTTGGTGGTACCCAGTAGGAGCCGCGGTCGCAGGACACTGTCGGACGTATGCGCGGCGCCGGCCATCAAAGGATCGCCAGCGGGTTGCGGCGCTGTTCCAGCGTGCCGCGCGTGACGCCGACACGGTTGGCCGCCCGCAGTTGCCGCCACACTTCGGCCCCTTTTAGCTCGCCGGCCAGCAGGCGGCGATACAGATTGATGATGCGAGTGATTTCATCTTGGGGCAGGTCTTCGAGCAGCTCGATGCGGAAATGCCGGACGCCGTGTTTGACGAGCGCGCCGACTGCTTCGGCACCGCTTTGCGGCACCGCATTGAATAGCGTGTTGCGGCAGCCGACGTCGGCCAACAGCGGATGCTCCATACCGATGCGGTCGCGGAGTTTTACCTGATGGGTATCGCAGGGACGGCCGCAATTCGTTTTGTTCGTCCCCGGCGAGAGCACGGCACAGAAGACGCAATGCTCCATATGGAACAGCGGCATGTGCTGATGGATGACCACTTCCAACCAATGCGTCGGGACCGCTGCGACCAGGCTCAACAATTGCTCGCGGTTGAGGTCGTAGGCCGCGGTCAACCGCTCGGCCCCCAGGTCGTGCAACCACTGGGCCGAAAGTTCGTTGGTGACGTTGAGCGAAAAGTCGGCAATGCATTTCGTGCGAGTCTGGCGAAAAAAATCGATTGCGGCCAGGTTGCGGGCCAGCATGCCATTGGCCTCGTGCCGCGCGAGCACGCGAAAAATGCCCGCCTCGTCCGGCTTTTGAATTCGCGGCGTGGCCAGCCAGATTCCGGCGCCGGCGTCGTGGGCCAGCACGACCGCCTCGGCATACTGCCGGATGTCGGCAAAATCGACCATTGTGCTCCGCACGCCAGCGGCCAGCACCGCTCCGAGCTGATCGAGAGAACGGCAGAGCACGTGCAATTGCGGCGGAGCGTCGTCATTTGAGCTCTCATCCTGGCGCGCCGTGGCCGCGCTGGCCCGCAGTCGGTTGCGCATGGCGTCGAGGACCGAGTGGTCGGCCAGGTGCCGCGGTGGCCGGCGAGCGAGTTCTTCGTCGAGCCGGTGGACGATGGCATGCCGCAGCTTGCCCAGCACGCTCAGCGGGACCATCGGCCAGCCGACGACGTCGGCTGTCAACTCCGCGAGTTGGTAACCAGTTCCCCCCAAGCGGCCGAATTGTTCACGCAGCAGGTCAGCCGTTAACGCGTGCTTTTCCGCCGCGGCCAGCAAATCGGGCGATTCAAGCGCAAACCGTGCGGCACCCGCAGTGGCAACGACCTGGAGCCGCTCGCCGACGGCGGCGCGAACGCTGATCTGTACCGGAAGCGTGCGCCGCGGCCGATCACCGGCAAACGACGACCGAAGTTGTTTGGTCAGCCCCGGTTCATCCGTCTTCCACAGCTTCTGGCCGGCAGATAGGCGGCCAGTATCGATCGCTCCGCGACCAAAGCCCAGGGTCGCGATTCCTCCTTCGGTTCGCTCGGTTTGCCTTGCCCCGCGGCGAAAGATCTCGAAGACACGGCCTCCCTGCTCTTCTCCACGAGAGCGGTCCCCTTCGAACACCACACCATCCCCAGGTGCCAGCGAGCCGGTCAGTTCGACTTCGATCCGCTCGCCGCTGGCACGCAGCACGCGACCGACCAGCACGCCGTGTTTCGCCGAGCTGAGGCCGGGAACGAGCATTTTGTGGTCGCAGCCGCCGAGCCAGCCGGGCGAAAACCCGCGCGAAAATGATAGCTCCATTTCCTCGACGGCGCGGGGCGAAAACACGATCGGGCAACCGGCCATTGCCGTGTCGATCGCCCGGCGATAATGCCGCGTAATGTTGGCGACGTACTCGGGCGTTTTCAGCCGTCCTTCGATCTTCAGGCACGTAACGCCGGCGGCGATCAGATCGGGCACGAGCGCGTACGCGGCCAGATCTTGCGGACTGAGCAGATAGCGCTGCGCACCGAGGTCGACGTCGCGGCCATCGCAAACCAGGTCGTAAGGCAGCCGGCAAGCCTGGGCGCACTGGCCGCGATTGGCGCTGCGTCCGCCGAGTGATTCGCTCGTCATGCACTGCCCCGAATAAGCGACGCACAGCGCCCCGTGCACGAACGTTTCCAGCTCCAGCGATGTTTGGCGGTGGATCTTGGCAATTTCGTCAATTGACAGTTCTCGCGCCAGTACCACGCGCTCGATGCCCAAGGATTCGGCCACGCGCAGGCATTCGCCGCTGGAGATCGTCATTTGCGTCGAGGCATGGATCGGCAGATCCGGGGTGATCTCGCGGATCAGCCGGGCGGCGCCGAAATCCTGCACCAGCACCGCATCGACGCCGGCCTCGGCCACCAGCCGCACGGTTCTTTCCAGCTCGGCAAGCTCGTCGGTGAAGACGAGCGTGTTGAGCGTGACAAAACCCTTCACGCCGCGGCGATGCAAGAGCGACATGACCTCGGGTAGCGAAGTCGGATCGATGTTGGTCGCTCGTGCCCGGGCGTTGAAACCACTCGCCAGCCCAAAATAAACGGCATCGGCGCCGTTTTCGATCGCCGCCCGCACGCAATCCAGGTCTCCTGCCGGCGCAAGCAGTTCGGGCGCACGGCGGTGCGGAGCGTCGGCA